>JAVVFE010000110.1:0-8718 GCA_032251175.1 Thermohalobaculum sp. | reverse complement strand
TCCTCGTCGCCGATCGGGGTCTCGAGGCTGATCGGCTCCTTGGCGATCTTCATCACCTTGCGAACCTTCTCGAGCGGCATCTGGAGCTTCTGCGCCAACTCCTCGGGCGTGGGCTCGCGGCCGATCTCGTGCAGCATCTGCCGCCCGGTACGCACCAGCTTGTTGATGGTCTCGATCATGTGCACGGGGATGCGGATCGTGCGCGCCTGATCGGCGATGGACCGCGTGATCGCCTGGCGGATCCACCAGGTCGCGTAGGTGCTGAACTTGTAGCCGCGGCGATACTCGAACTTGTCCACCGCCTTCATCAGGCCGATGTTGCCTTCCTGAATGAGATCAAGGAACTGCAAGCCACGGTTGGTGTATTTCTTGGCGATCGAGATGACCAGGCGCAGGTTCGCCTCGACCATCTCGGTCTTGGCCTGCCGGGCCTCCTTCTCGCCCTTCTGCACGGTGTGGACGATGCGGCGGAACTCGGGGATGTCGACGCCCACCAACTGCCCGATCTCGCCGATCTCGTTGCGCACGGAATCGAGCTGGGCGCGCTCGCGCTCGACCAGCTTTGCCCAGCCCTTGCCGGGCAGGCGGCCGATGCGGTCGATCCAGGTGGGATCGAGCTCGGCGCCGCGGTATTCCTCGATGAACTCGCGCCGGCTGACCTGATAGCGGTCGGCGAGCTTGGCGAGCGAGCCCTCCAGCGTCATCAGCCGGCGGTTGATGCCGTAGAGCTGATCGACCAGCGTCTCGATCCGGTTGGAATGCAGATGCAGCGAGTTGACCAGCTCGACGATCTCCTTGCGCAGGCGCTGATAATCCAGCTCCTGGCTTGCTGAGAAGCGCCGGCTTTCCTTCAGCGCCGCGCCGATGCGGTTGTCCTGCATGTCGCGCAGGCGCCCGTAATCGGCGGCGATGCGGTCCAGGGTCTCGAGCACGCGCGGCTTGAGCGCCGCCTCCATCGCCGCGAGCGAGAGATTGGCCTGCGCCTCGTCCTCGTCGATGTCGCTCTCGGGCTCGCTCGCGCGCGGCTCGGCGCCGTCCTCGTCGTCGCCGTCCGCGTCGTCGCGGCCGTTCGGGCGTGCAGCGGGCACGGCGGCCTCGACGGGCGCCGCCCGCTCGGGGGTCACCACCTCGAGGTCGGCGTCGTCGGTCGTGGCCCCGAAGGTGGTCTCGAGGTCGATGACATCGCGCAGCAGGATCTTTTCGTCGTGCAGTTCCTGCAACCAGACGGTGATCGCCTGGAAGGTCAGCGGGCTTTCGCACAGCCCCCCGATCATCGTGGCGCGGCCGGCCTCGATGCGCTTGGCGATGGCGATCTCGCCCTCGCGGCTGAGCAACTCCACCGTGCCCATCTCACGCAGATACATCCGCACGGGATCGTCGGTGCGGTCGACCTCGGCCCCCTGGGCCTGGGCGGCGACGACCTCGCGCCCCGGCGCCTTGGCCTTCGAGGGGTCGTCCTCGCCGTCCGATTCCTCGTCTTCCTCGACGACATTGACGCCCATCTCGGACAGGAGCGACATGACGTCCTCGATCTGCTCCGAGGAGAACTGGTCCGAGGGCAGGACCCGGTTCAGTTCGTCATAGGTGATGTAGCCCTTCGCTTTTGCCTTGGCGACCATCCGCTTGATGTCCGCCTGGCTCATGTCGAGCATCGGGCCCTGGACCTCGGGCTCCGAGGTTTCCGCCTGCTCTTCGTCCTTGGAAGCCATGAATACCTCGCTGCGCGGTCACGCATTTTCGCGAAACCGCCGGGATAAGCCGAGCGCGACAGCGACGATCAGTCGGAACGGACGGGCGCCACACGGGCGCAGACCTGACGGGCCGGATTTCGCTGATTCGCCGATTGCTGCTGATTCGGGAATGTAGGCAAGAGTGCTGGAAACTCAAAGGGCCGCTCAGTGCTTTTTTGTCCGGTAGACTTCACGATCCAGCATCTCCTGAATCGGGCTGGGCCGATCGGTGTCGGCAGCGGCGTCTTGCCCCAGCACCGTTCGCTCCAACCGCTCGACCTCGGCGCCGGCGCGGCGCAGGCGGTGGGTCCAGCCCTCGTCCTCGGCGCTGCCGAAGCCGCGGCGGGCCTCGGCACGCTCGACCTCGAAGGCAAGATCCGCGGCGTGGCGGGCGATCGCCTCGATCAGCACCTCGCGCACGCGCGCCGGTGGCTGGCCGGGGCGGGCGACCGGATGCGCACGGGCCTGCGGCACGCGCGCAAGCAAGGCGACGGGGTCGGTGCCGACCCGCGCGGCGACCTGCGTCATGAGGCCCGCCGGCTCGAGCCCGGGATCGCCAAGATCCGCGAGTGCCTCGACCAGCGCATCGCGGATCGCCGCATATTCGGGCGTGGTGATCACCATGGTTTCGAGCACGCCCGCGACCGAGCGCACGGCGTCCGGGTTCTGGCAGGCGATCATCAGGATCGCCGCCTCACGAATGCGCGCCCCCACCTGCGCGCCCGGGACGCGCGCCCGGGCGAGGTCGGAGTTCCGCGTGCCCGGCTGCGGCCCGCCCATGTCCTGAGCCCAGGCCCGCGCCTTGCGCCCGCCCGGCAGGCGCGGCTGCCAGCCGCCCGATGCGGACGCGGCCTGCACGGGCGGAGCGGGGCGGAACAACGTGGCCCGGCGCGCGCGAAGTTCCGCGCGGTAATGATCTCGCACGCTGGTGTCGGCGATCTTGCCCAGCGCCGCCTTCAGCCGCCCGTCGAACGCGGCGCGGGCCTCGGGGGTGTCGAGCGGCGTCTCGCCCAACTCGTGGCGCCACAGCATCTCGACCATTGGCAATGCCGCATCGAGCGCCGCCTGCATCGCCGCCGCGCCCCCCTCGCGGATCAACTCGTCCGGGTCGCGCCCGGGTGGCAGGATGCAGAACCTCAGCGAGTGTCCGGGCGCGAGGTGGGGCAGCGCCATCTCCATCACCCGGTAGGCGGCCCTGAGCCCGGCCGCGTCGCCGTCGAGGGCGATCACCGGCTCGGGCGCGACCTTCCACATGAGGGCCAACTGCTCCTCGGTGATCGCGGTGCCGAGGGGGGCGACCGCGTGCTCGAACCCGGCCGCAACCAGGGCGATCGCGTCCATGTAGCCCTCGGCCACGATCAGCCGGCCGCATTTCCCGGCCGCCTCGCGCGCGGGACCGATGTTGTAGAGCGTGCGGCCCTTGTGGAACAGTGCGCTCTCGGGGCTGTTGAGGTATTTCGCCTGCTGCCCCGGCGACAGTGCCCGCGCGCCGAAGGCGATGCAGCGCCCGCGCGCGTCGCGGATCGGGAACATCAGGCGCCCGCGGAACCGGTCGAAGGGCTCGCCGCCGTCATCGGGCCGGATCGCGAGGCCCGCCTCGATCGCGACATCGAGCAGCCCCTTCTCGCGCATCGCCCGGGTCAGGTGGTGGCGGGTGTCCGGGGCATAGCCGATCTCGAAACGACGCAGGGTGTCGGGCGAAAGCCCGCGCCGTTCGGCATACTCGCGCGCGCCCTGCCCCATGCTGGCGCGGAAGGCGAGGCCGTAGAGCCGCACCGCCTCCTCCATTGCCTCGATCATCCGGCTTGCCCGGTCGCGGCGCTCGGCGGCGTGCGGGTCGGCCTCGCGCTGCGGCATCTCGACCCCGGCCTCGGCCGCGAGGCGCTCGACCGCCTCGATGAAGTCGAGGTTCTCAGTCTCCTTGACGAAGGTGATCAGGTCGCCCTTCGCCTGGCAGCCGAAGCAGTAATAAAATCCCTTGCGGTCATCGACATGGAACGAGGGCGTCCTTTCCTGGTGGAACGGGCACGGCGCCCAGAAATCGCCCTTGCCCGGGTTCGACTTGCGCCGGTCCCAGGTCACCTTGCGCCCGACCACGTCCGACAGCGTCAGACGCGCGCGCAGCTCGTCCAGGAATGAGGGTGGGAGCGATGACATGCGGCCCACTATCGCCCGCCGCCGCGGCGCCGGCAAGCCGGGCCTTGGGCGCTCAGGCGCCCTGCCCCAGCACGGCGCGGATTGCCGCCAGCGCCGCGTCCCAGTCGGGCGTGGTGTAATGGGCCTCGGCGCTCGCCGGCATCACGTCGCGGATGAACGGCGAGCCGGTGAAATAGACCCGCCCCACCCCGGGCGCGTGCTTGGCGGCTGAGGCGACCTGATGGACCGAGTCGTCGACGAAGGCCATCGTCGCGCCGACCTGCGCCTGAAGCCATGCCAGCGCGCGCCCCTTGCCGCCCGAATTCACCACCATCGGGCAGTCGATGCCCAGCCGCGCCAGATTGACCATGCGGCCGGCGCGCGCGTGACGCGGCACATTGGTCAGCACGATCACCTGCGCCTCGGCGCCGAGGGCACGCGCGGCCGCAACCGCGCCGGGCAATGCCGCCTGGGCATGCGCCTGCTCGGCAAAGAACCGGTCGATCAGTTCGAGGCAGTCGTCGAAGGGCAACGGGTGGGGGTCGCCCGCGCGGAAGATCGACCCTTCGAGGCGGTAGGCCGCCAGCCGCATCTCGTAGCCCAGCGGCGCCATCCAGCGCACCAGATGGGCCGAGAACTCGACCAGCACCTCGTCGCAGTCGAGCGCGACCAGCGGGCGTCCCGGCCTCAGCCGCAGCGCATTCAGGTCGGCGAGGGTCTCGGGCGCGATGCCGGATTCGATCGCGTGCAACTTCATCGGCTCAGGTCCAGTTCGGCACGTCGCCGCCCGGCAACGCGGCGCGGGCGCGCATCGGCTCGTCGGGGCGCAGTCCGGCGGCGGCGCAGAACTGCATCACCATGGCCTCGTCCGACAGCAGGTGGTCGAGCACGAATCCCAGAAACTCGGCATCCGCCAGCCGCGCGCGCAGGTCGGCGGCATCGGCCCCGGTGTGCGCCAGGAAGGCCATCAGCCGCTCGTCGTCGGCCGCAAGCCAGGCGAGCGCGCCGGCAGCCAACGCCTCGGCCCGCGCGCGATCCAACGTCCCCTTGCCCGCCATGCCGCTCCCTCGCTGTCCCGGCCCTTGAGATGCCCTGCCCGCCGCGCCATCGCAAGCCCCCCGCGCATGGCAACGTTTTATTAACGATTTCTGGCCAAAGATTAACGTCGCACGCGGCGCAGGCGTGCCTGGATGTTGGGGAGGCAACGATGCCCGCGCGTGTCCTTGTTGTCGACGACGTGCCGACCAATCGCCTGCTGCTGCGCTTCAAGCTGACCGGCCGGTATTTCGAGGTGCTCGAGGCTCCCGATGGCGAAGCGGCGCTCGACATCGCGCGGCGCGAGGACCCCGACCTGATCCTGCTCGACGTGATGATGCCGGGGCTCGACGGGATCGAGACCTGCCGCAGGCTCAAATCCGATCCGCGCACCCGCCACATCCCGGTGATGATGCTGACGGCGCTGGACAAGCCGCAGGACCGCGTGCTGGGCCTCGAGGCGGGGGCGGACGACTTCCTGTCGAAACCGCATGACGACGACACGCTGTTTGCCCGCGTCAACAACCTCGTGCGGATCAAGGTCACGATCGACGAATTGCGGCTGCGCCATGCCTCCAGCCCAGGCGCGGACGGGGCGATGCAGGTCGGCAACGCCATGCTCGAAGGCGCCTCGCTGCTGATCGTCTGCAATGACGATGCGGTCCTGCCTGCGCGCATCCGCGCGATCCGCGAAAGCCTGCGCTGTGCCGTTCACATCGCATCGGGCGAGCGCGAGATGCGGGCCTTGATCGAGACCACCGCCTTCGATTGCGTGATCATCGGCCCGCACCTCAGCGATGGCGAGCCGATGCGCCTTGCCAGCTTCCTGCGCGCCCGGCCGCAGACCCGGCGGATCCCGGTGTTGATGGTGTTCCGCCCCGACGATGCCGCGCGCGCGCACCTGGCCATGGGCATGGGGGTCGCGGATTGCCTGTTCCACCCCGCCGACCCGAGCGAGTTCATCGCGCGCGTCCGGGTTCAGATCCGCCAGAAAGCCTATTCCGACCAGTTGCGCGATGCGGTGTCCGAATCGATCGCGCTGGCGACGCGCGACCCGCTGACCGGCCTCGCCAACCGCCGCGACGCCATGGCGCGGCTGAGCGAGATGGTCGCCCGGGCAGCGGCGACATGCCGGCCGGTGGCGGTGATGATGCTGGATCTCGACGGCTTCAAGTCGGTCAACGACCGTCACGGGCATGCCGCGGGCGATGCGGTGTTGCGCGACATCGCGCATCGCCTGCCGGTCGCGCTCAGGGCGGGCGATCTGGTGGCCCGGGTGGGGGGCGAGGAATTCCTGGTCGCGCTGCCTGACACCGGGCCCGAGCAGGCCGCCGAAATCGCCGAGCGCATCCGCCTTGCGGTCGAGCGTGCACCGGTCAGGCTCGCCGGTGGCAAGCCGGTGCGCGTGACGGTCTCGATCGGGCTCGCGGTCCACCAGCCGGGCGGCGAGGCGGCGGCCCTGATCGATGCCGCCGATGCGGCGCTTTATGCCTCGAAGCGCGGCGGGCGCAACACCGTGACCCGCGCCGCGAGTGCCGCCTGAAATTGGCGGCCCGGCGGTTCAACCACGGGCTGCACTCGGCGCCGACTGAGGCTTTCCCGAGACGACCTGGACAGTGATGTGAAATGCCCGTTCGGCCGCACCGGCGTTGAGCGACCGATGCCTGCATCTTCCTTGGCGTTTGATGCCAGCAGCCCCGTCGTGGTCTTCCTAATTCCCGTGCTGCCGCGCCGCCCAACGGCGCGCGAGGTCTTCAAGCCGGCCGGCCATCTCGGCGCGCTCGTCCGGCGACATCCGCGCGACAATGGCGACGAATTGCGCATGGACGACCCCGTTGACTGCGCCAGACGCCTCGCGTCGCGCGTCCAGTGCCGCTTGCAGCTGTTCGGCCGAGAAGTCCGGGGCCCGGAGAACCGAGACGATATCGGCTTGCACGGCCTTCATCCTCTCGCGATGCGACGCAAGCGCACCGCGCTCGGCCAGCATCATCGCGCGCGCCTCGGCATGCCGGCTTTCGGGCAACATGCGCAGCAGGCGCACCTGCCGCGGGTCGAGGCCATCCGGGTCGTCATACCCGTGACCGCCCCGCATCGACCAGCCGCCGACCAGCCCCACCACGGCCAGGTTGCCTGCAAGCGACGCGATCAGCAGCACCCGCACCCAGAGCGGGCAGCCCGCGCGGCGCGCGACCGGATCGGGGGTCATCTCGGCACTCATCGGCGATCTCCCATCACGCACATCCGGTCATGCTCCGGGCAGCCATCAGAACGGCGAATCGGCCCCAAACAGGGCGAGCCCCGCATCGGCAACCACGATCACGTCGTCCCCGGCAGGCATCGCTGCCGTCAGGATCTCGGGCTCCGGCCCGGTCAGGCCGGTCAGGAACCCCACAACGAGCCCCGCCACCATCGCAGCCGCGGCCGCCCCCGCGCCACCGGCAAGCCAGCGCGCCGCGATCGCAGCGACCGGGCCCGAGCGCCGCGCAATGCCCCGCCCGGTCCCCGCGTCGCGGCCACCGCGCCCGCCCAGACGGCCGGCGCCGCGCCCCTCCACGCCGCGCCCGACCGGGTCGGACCGCATCGCGGACGCATGCGGCAGAGCCGCGCGCGCTGCGGTTGCGGTGGCGGCTGCGGTGACGGCTTTCGCATCGGCCAGCACACGCGCAACCAGCGCCACGTCGGGGACCGGCGCCGCCCCGGCCTCGGCCGCGGCAAGGCGGTCGAGCGCGTCGTCGAGCAGACGGTCCATGTCGGTGTTCTTGTCGTTCATCTCGCTACTCACCTAATTGCTCGTGCCGTCACCCATGCCGGTCCGGCGCGAGGTCCTTCTGCAACTGGCGCCGCGCCCTCGCCAGCAGGCTCTCGACCGCCTCGACCGAACATTCCAGCCGCGCGGCAATGTTCGGGTTCGACGCGCCGTCGAAATGGCGCAGCACCAGGGCGTCGCGCTGCCGGTCCGGCAGGGCCATGATCGCCCGCGCAAGCCGGCGCATGTCTTCGCTCTCGCCCAGGCGCTCGAGCACACCGGGCCTCGGGTCGGCGGGTTCGGGCACGTCGTCGACATTCACGTTCGCGCGCCGCCGCCGGATCCGGTCGATGCAGAGGTTCTGCGTCACCCGGTAGAGCCAGGTCGAGATCCGGGCCTCGCCCGCGCGCCAGGTCGCGGCCTGCCGCCACAGCTTGAGCATCGCCTCCTGCGCGACCTCCTCGGCCTCGGCCTCGCTGCCCAGAATCCGCCAGGCTTGCCGCAAGGCAAGTGGCAGGAACCGCTCGGTCAACGCCCGTGCCGCGGCCTGGTCGCCGGCGGCAAAGCGCGCCAGCAACGCGGCTTCCTCGTTGGCCTCGCTCAGATCGAACATGCCCGCCATCCGGACGATCTGCTCCCCCTGCCATTCGCCCGGCCGGCGCCCCACCCGGCCGCGCGCCCCGGGCGGGGCACATCACTCCCGCGCCCGACGGTCACGGGCGGCCTGCATCTCGTCGCGCGTGACGAGCCGGTTGCCGTCCGTGTCGAGCCGGCCCAAGCGCGCCGCGTCGCGGCGGGCGATCTCGTCCGGCTCGATGCGACCATCCCTGTTCGCGTCGAGCCGCGCAAACCTTTTCGCCTGGCGTCGCGCCAGACGCGCCTCGGCAGAGGCGCGCAGTTCGGTGTCGCTGATGGCGCCGTCGCCATCCGTGTCGAGCCGCTTGAATAGCCGCTCGACACGATGCTCGGCCTTGCCCTCGGCGCCGGCCTGCCGCGCCGCGGCACCGCCGGCGCCGGGCGCCACGACGATGGTTGCGCCAAGCGCCAGATGAATGATGGAACGCCGCAGCA
>JAVVFE010000109.1:0-8843 GCA_032251175.1 Thermohalobaculum sp. | reverse complement strand
AGCCGTCGTAGCCGGTCAGCCAGTTCATGTTCGAGGGGTCGGTGACGAACAGCAGATCGATGCCGGCCGCGACCATCGCCTAGCGGGTCTTGGCGAGGCGGGCGTCGAATTCCGACAGGGCAAAGCGGAGCGTGGCGCGCAGGGGCGGGTCCCTGGCTGGAGGTCAGGCGTCGAGGTCGGTGCCCGCGCCCGCGGCGGCGAGGCGGGACATGGCGTAGGTGGCGATGGCGGTGTCCTGCACGCCGGTGCCGGTGAGGTCGCAGACCGTGATCTGGCCGGGCGCGGTGCGGCCCGGCATCTGGCCCGTCACGATGCGGCCGAGTTCGGCGAAACCGGTGTCGTCGGCGACGGTGCCGGCGGCAAGCGCGTGGTGCAGCTCGCCCAGCCGCCGGGTCTGGGCGAGGCTGTCGGCGACATAGAGGTCCGCGCGGGCGATGGCGGCCGGGTCGAGCTCGTTCTTGTGCTCGGCGTCAGAGCCCATGGCGGTGACGTGCTGACCGGGGCGCAGCCAGTCGGCCATCACCAGGGGCGTGGTCGAGGGGGTCGTGGTGACCACGATGTCGGCGGCCCCGACCGCGGCGCGGGGGTCGGTGGCGGCGGCAACCTCGATGCCCAGACGGGCAGTGAGTTCCGCCGCCTTCGCGCGCGCGCGGGCCGCGTCGCGCGCCCAGAGGGTGGCGCGGGTGATCGGGCGGACCAGCGTCAGGGCTTCGAGTTGCAGCCCCGCCTGCACGCCCGCGCCGATGATGCAGGCTGTCGAGGCGTCCGCGCGGGCGAGGTGGCGCGCGGCGATGGCGCCGGCGGCGGCGGTGCGCACGTCCGTGAGATACCCGTTGTCGAGGAGGACGGCCTCGAGCAGCCCCGTGGTCGCGCTGAACAGGGTCACGAGCCCGTTCACGCTGGGCAGGCCCAGCTTGGGGTTGTCGAAGAAGCCGGGGCTGATCTTGATGGCGAAGCTGGGCACGCCGGGGATGTAGGCGGTCTTGACGTCCACCTCGCCATTCGCGGCGGGGATGTCCAGGCGCAGGATCGGCGGCATCACCACGCCGCCCCGGGCCAGCGCCGCGAAGGCCTGTTCGACGCAGTCGACGGCGGCGGCGTCGAGGCGGACGGCGGCGCGCAGGTCGGCTTCGGTGGCGATGCGGATGCGGGGCATGCTCAGCCCTCCCATGGCGTGTCGGAGCACACGATCCGGCGGTGCAGCTCCATGTCGATGTTGCGCCCCGACAACAGCGCGACGGTCGGGCCGCGGGGCGCCGCCTTGCCGGCGAGGAGGGCGGCGATGCCGACCGCGGCTGCGCCCTCGATCACCGCGCCCTCGGCCGCATAGGCCCAGCGGATGCCCTCGGCGATCTCGGGCTCGTCGAGCAGGATCACATCGTCGACGAGATCGCGGACCATCGGGAAGGTCACGCGGTTGCCGAGCCCGATGCCGCCGCCGAGGCTGTCGGCCAGCGTCGCCTCCTCGCGCACCTCGACCGGATGGCCGGCCGCGAGGCTCTCGGCCATCGCCGCGCCGCGGGCCATCGAGACGCCGATCACGCGCGCCGCCGGCCGCGCGGTCTTGACGGCGAGCGCCACGCCCGCGATCAGCCCGCCGCCCGAGAGGGGCACGAGCACGGTCCCGACCCCGGGCAGATCCTCAACGATCTCGAGCCCGCAAGTGCCCTGGCCTGCCACCACGTCCGCGTGGTCGAAGGGCGGGATAAGGGTCATGCCCTCCTCGGCCACGAGGCGGCGGGCCTCGATCATCGCCTCGTCCTGGCTCGCGCCGATCACGCGGGCCTCGGCGCCCATCGCCTCGACGCCCGCGACCTTGTTGGCGGGTGCGAGGCGCGACAGGCACACGACCGCCCGCACGCCCGCCGCGCGCGCGGCATGGGCGAGCGCGCGGCCGTGATTGCCGGTCGAGGCGGTGGTGACGCCGGCCGCGCGGCGTTCCGCCGGCAGGGCAAGCAGCGCGTTGGTCGCGCCCCTGAGCTTGAAGGCACCGGTGATCTGGCGGTGCTCGAGCTTGAGGAACACCTCGGCCCCCAGCCGGGCCGAGAGCGCGTCCGACCGCGCAAGCGGCGTGCGCGCGACATGCGGCGCGATCCGGCGGCCGGCGGCGAGGATATCGGCGAAGGTGGGCGCGGTCATCCGGCCGCTCCCGCCGGGCCGGTGCGACCGCAGCAGATGCCGTGAGCGCGCGCCTGCATCACGCCCTTCTCCCTATGATTCCACCCGTGCACTATGCGTGCGCCGCAGTAATCGCCGCAATCGGCATCGAATAGCGGGTTCTTCCGTTCTCGGGCCGCAGACGGGAAATTCGCCCCGTATTCGGCGGAAAAACAGAAAACCTCTCGCTTCACCGCGGGCTCTCCCTCGGCAATGCTTTGGGGAACAAGGCAAGACCCGGTTGGCGACCGGTTGCGGCCAGCATCGCAACGGGTTCCGTTCATGGTGACTGACAGGGAGAACAAGAATGACCAGATTGACCCGTGCATTGATGTGTGGTGCGACCGCGGCCGCGCTGAGCGCCGCAGCGGCTCAGGCCGCCGAGTGGAAATTCGCCCTCGAGGAGGCGATCCACGAGGTGCAGGGCGTGTATGCCACCAAGTTCAAGGAGCACATCGAGGCCAATTCCGACCACACGGTCGCGATCTTCCCGTTCGGCACGCTGGGCGAGTCGGCCGACATCACCGAGCTCACGCAGCTTGGCGCGATCCAGTTCGCCAATGCCTCGCCGGGCTTCATGGGGTCCGAGATCCCGGAGCTGAACGTCTTCCTGCTGCCTTACGTGCTGCCGGAGGACCCGGCGGTGCTGGCCGACTTCTTCGCAAGCTCGCCCACGATCAACGAGACGCTGGCCGGCAAGTACCCAGAGCAGAGTCTCGAGCTCGTGGACATGTATCCCGAGGGCGAGGTGGTCATGACCACCAAGGAGCCGGTCACGAGCCCCGCGGATCTGGACGGCGTCAAGTTCCGGGTGATGACCTCGCCACTCCTGGTCGAGACCTACAACGCCTTTGGCGCCACCGCGACGCCGCTGCCCTGGGGCGAGGTGTTCGGCGCGCTGCAGCTTGGCATGATCCAGGGGCAGGAGAACCCGATGTTCTTCGTCGAATCGACGAAGATGTACGAGGTGACCGACCACATCACCTATGCCGGCCACAACAGCTTCACCACCGCGGTGATAGCCAACAAGGCGTTCATGGACGGGCTGCCGGACGCGGACCGCGCGGCGGTCGAGGCGGCGGCGGACGCGGCCTACGCGTTCATCATCGAGTACCAGCAGGGGCTGACCGAGAGCTCGCAGGCGAAGATCCTCGAGGCCAAGCCCTCGATGACCGTGACCGTGCTGACCGACGAGGAGCGCGAGCCCTTCCGCGAGGCGGCCCAGAAGGTCCGGGCGACGTACATCGATATGGTCGGCGACAGCGGCAAGGCCGTGCTCGAGGGCTTTGAGGCCGATATCGAGGCATCGAAGGAGCGGGTCGGCGGCAGCTGATCGGCGCCAAGGATGGCCGCGGCGGCCCGCCCGGGCCGCCGCTTTCCCTTCCCGACCGGCTGAGCAGGGTCACGCATGAACGAGAGCGGAACGCAGGACCAGCAGGACCAGCAGGAGCACACGGCGGTTCCGGCGAAGGGCTGGCTGCGGCCGCTTGCCGCCCTCGACGGGCTGATCGCGCGGGTCGAGGCCGCAGTTCTGGCGACGGGTGTGATCCTGATGGCGGGGCTCTCGGTCGCCAACGTGCTGGGGCGCTTCCTGTTCGGCCAGAGCATCTTCTTCGCCGAGGAACTCAACCAGTTCCTGATCATCCTCATCACCTTCTTCGGCATCGGTTATGCGGCCCGGCAGGGCCGGCACATCCGCATGACCGCCTTCTACGACGCGATGCCCGACCGGGCGCGCAAGGCACTGATGGTGGTAATCGCCCTGATCACCGCGGCCGCGATGTTCGTGCTGGCCTGGTACGCGCTGGCCTATGTCGAGAGCGTCTACGCAACCGGGCGGGTGGCCCCTGCCCTGCGCGTGCCGATCTGGATGACGCTGGTCTGGGCGCCCGTGGGCTTCGTGGTGACGGGCATTCAATATGTGATGACGGCCGTCGTGAACGTCACCCGCAGCGAGGTCTATGTCAGCAGCTCGGTGGTCGACAGCTATGACGACAGCCCGACCGAGGTCTGAGCCCGCAGGAGGAGCCAGTCGATGACCGCTGCGATGCTGGGCGTGATGATCGTCCTCCTGCTGCTGGGCTTTCCGATGATGGTGCCGCTGATCGCGGGCTCGTTCGTTGCCTTCTTCATCTACATGCCGATCCCGCCCGAGATCATGGTGCAGCAGATGCTGGCCGGCATCCGCCCCTCGGCACTGGTGGCGGTGCCAATGTTCATCCTCGCGGCCGACATCATCACCAAGGGCCATTCCGCCGACCGGCTGATCGACCTGGTGATGCGCTTCGTGGGACATCTGCGCGGCGGCCTCGGCGTGACGGTGGCCACCAGTTGCGCGCTGTTCGGCGCGGTCTCGGGCTCGACGCAGGCCACGGTGGTCGCGATCGGCGGGCCGTTGCGGCCGCGAATGCTGGAGGCCGGCTACAAGGACAGCTTCACGCTGGCGCTGATCGTGAATGCCTCGGACATCGCCATGCTGATCCCGCCCTCGATCGCCATGATCATCTATGGCGTGATCTCGGGCACCTCGATCTCCGAGCTGTTCATCGCCGGCGTCGGCCCGGGGCTGCTGATCCTGTTCCTGTTCTCGGTCTACTGCGTGATCTATGCCCGTCGCCACGACATCCCGGTGATCGAGCGCGCAAGCTGGGCCGAGCGGGTCGAGGGGATCAAGGGCGCGGTCTGGCCGCTGGGATTCCCGGTGATCGTGGTCGGCGGCATCTATGGCGGCATCTTCAGCCCGACCGAGGCGGCCTCGGTCTGCGTGGTCTATGCCTTCATCCTGGAATTCATTGTCTTCCGCGCGCTGAAGCTGGCCGAGCTGGTCGAGATCGCGAAATCCACCGGGCTGATCACGGCGGTGGTGTTCATCCTGGTCGCGGCGGGGGCGGCGTTCAGCTGGGCGATCTCGTTCAACCAGATCCCGCAGCAGATCATCGGCGCGCTGGGCCTGGCGGATGCCGGGCCGGTGATGGTGCTGGTGGCGATCTCGATCGCCTTCTTCGTCGGCTGCATGTTCGTCGATCCCATCGTCGTGATCCTGGTGCTAACCCCGATCTTCGCGCCGCTGGTGGCGAATGCCGGCATCGACCCGGTGCTGGTGGGCGTGATCATCACGTTGCAGGTGGCGATCGGCTCGGCCACGCCGCCCTTCGGCTGCGACATCTTCACGGCGATCGCGATCTTCCGCCGGCCCTATATCGACGTGGTGCGCGGCACGCCGCCCTTCGTGGTGATGCTGGTGGGGGTGAGCGCGGCCCTGATCTTCTTCCCGCAGATCGCATTGTTCCTGCGCGATCTCGCGTTCCGCTGAGGGGGTGGGCATGTTCGAGCGGATCCTCGTGCCTGTGGACGGGTCGGAGCAGTCCTTCCGGGCAATCGACACGGCGGCGGGCTTGGCGGCGAGGTTCGCGGGCGCGATCACGCTGATCTGCGTCTATCGCCATCACAGCCCGCTGGAGGCGTCGCTGTCGATGGTGCGCGCGCGGGGCGGCGAGACCCCCGACCGGGCGCTGAAGGAGCACGCGGCCGAGGTGCTGCGCGCCGCCAAGGCGCGCGCCGCCGAGTCGGGCGCGCCCAGGGTCGAAGCCTTCGCCCAGCGCGGCCAGCCCGCGCGCGAGATCGTGGCCTTTGCCGAGAAGATGAGGGCCGATGCCATCGTGATGGGCTCGCGGGGCCTGGGCGACGTGGGCGGCTTCCTGCTCGGCTCGGTCTCGCACAAGGTCGGCAGCCTGGCGCCGGTGACATGCATACTGGTGAAGTGATCCCGTCCGGCGCGCCCCCCGCGCTCAACCCGCTTGGAGCGGCGGGGCGAGTTGCGCTAGGCTCGCAGTCTCGCGGGGACGGGCGCGGCACGGGGCCGCGTGCGCCCTCTGTGCAGCGCGCGGAGACCGAAGCACGGATGCCAGGGCGCACGATCAAGCTGGACGACCGGGACCTCAAGATCCTCGCCATCCTGCAGCGCGAGGGGCGCATCACGAAATCCGAGTTGGCGCGGCGGGTCAACCTGTCGGCCACCCCCTGCTGGGCCCGCCTGCAGCGGCTGGAGGAGGCGGGCGTCATCGAGGGCTATGGCGCGCGGATCGCCTTCAACTTCTTCGCGCCGCGCACCTATGCCTTCGTGACCGTCGAGCTCGACAGCCACCGCAGCGAGGATTTCGACCGCTTCGAGGCGCTGGTCGCGGGCATCCCCGAAATCTTCGAGTGCTTCGCCGTGGGCGGCGGCATCGACTACGTCATCAAGATCGCGGCCCCCGATGTCGAGGCCTATCAGCGCCTGCTCGACGGCATCCTGCACGCCGATGCCGGGGTGAAGCGATATTACACCTATTTCGTCACCAAGGACGTGAAGCACACGCCCCCGCCGCTCGAGCTGGGCGAGCACGCCGAGGGCTAGGGCGGTATCCGGACGAAGGGAATCGGCGGCAAGCGGCCTCTCGGGTGTGGGCAGGACCTTGCTTTCACGCGTGAAATAGTGACTATCACATTGATTTATATAGACTGTCTCTTGCGTGTTAACCAAACATCAATCCGCCCTGACGCTCGCGCCGCCTCGATCCCATGTGGTCGGAATCCGCCCTAGAGATTTCTTCCGCGCATGCGCCCGCTTGCGGGGGGATCTTTTGCGCGCGGCGGCGAGATCAGAGCCACCTTCCAGCGGCCTCCCGGTATGATCCAGGCAATGCTGCGCCCCGTCGCGGCCTGCAGCGGAACATCCAAGCATGGAGGCGAGGAGATGGGCTCACTGCCTGAGCTGGGCGACGCCGCGCTGATGCGCGAGGACGCCTTCATCGGCGGCCGCTGGGTCGCGGCGGCTGAAGGCGCGCGCATCCCCGTGAACGACCCTTTCGACGGCGCGCTGCTGGGCCATGTGCCGGCGCTGACCGCAGCCGAGAGCACGGCCGCCGCCGAGGCCGCCCATGCCGCCTGGGGTGGCTGGGCTGCGTTGCTGCCGCAGGAGCGGTCGCGGCTGATCCGCCGCTGGTTCGAGCTGATCGTGGCCGCGCGCGAGGATCTCGCGCGGATCATGACCGCCGAGCAGGGCAAGCCGATCTCCGAGGCTCGCGGCGAGATCGACTATGCGGCGTCCTTCGTCGAGTTCTACGCCGAGGAAGCCAGGCGCCCGAACATCGAAAGCGTGACCTCGCATCTGCCGGACGCCGAGGTCGAGCTGTGGCGCGAACCGGTGGGCGTGGCGGCGCTGATCACGCCCTGGAACTTCCCCTGCGCGATGATCACCCGCAAGGCCGCCGCCGCCCTGGCCGCCGGCTGCCCGGTGCTGGTGCACCCCTCGTCCGAGACGCCGTTCTCGGCGCTGGCGCTCGGCGTGCTGGCCGAGCGCGCGGGGCTGCCGGCGGGCGTGTTCAACGTCGTCACCGGCCGGCCCGAGACGGTGGTCGGCCCCTGGACCCGCGAGCCGCGGGTGCGGGCGCTGAGCTTCACCGGATCGACCGAGGTGGGGCGGCTGCTCTACGGCCAGTGCGCCGGCACGATCAAGCGGCTCACGATGGAGCTGGGCGGGCACGCGCCCTTCATCGTCTTTGCCGACGCCGATCTTGGGCAGGCGGTCGAGGAAGGGATCAAGGCGAAGTTCGCGACCTCGGGGCAGGACTGCCTCGCCGCCAACCGGATCATGGTCGAGCGGCCGGTCTATGCCGAGTTCTGCGAGCGTTTTGCGGGGGCGACCGCGCGGCTGAGCGTGGGGCGCGGCATCGACGACCCCGACATCGGCCCGCTGATGAACGCCCGCGCGCTGGAAAAGCAGCACGCCCATGTCGAGGATGCGGTGGCGCGCGGCGCCAAGGTGCTGACGGGCGGCTGCGCGCATCCGGCGGGGCCATTGTGCTTTGCGCCCACGGTGCTGGTCGACGTGCCCCCCGAGGCGCTGATCTGGCGCGAGGAGACGTTTGGCCCCGTGGCCGCCATCGCCCCCTTCGACACCGAGGACGAGGCGGTCACGCGCGCCAACGAGGGCGAGTATGGGCTGGTCGCCTACCTCCACACCCAGGACCCGCGGCGCATCTACCGCGTGAGCCGGGCGCTGCGCTTCGGCATGGTCGCGGTCAACCGCACCAAGGTCACCGGCGCGCCGATCCCGTTCGGCGGCTTCAAGCAATCCGGGCTGGGACGCGAGGGCTCGCGCCTCGGGCTCGAGGCCTTCACCGAGGTCAAATACGTCTGCCGCGACTGGGCCTGAGCCCCCGGGCATGACGAAGGCGCCCCGGCGGCGCGAAAGGAGACGGACATGCTGACGAACGACACGCTGGCCAAGTGGGACCGCGAGAGCTTCTTCCACCCCTCGACGCATCTGGCGCAGCATGCGCGGGGCGAGACCCACTCGCGCATCATGACAGGGGGCGAGGGCTGCCACATCACCGACCGCGACGGGACGAGGCTGCTCGATGCCTTCGCCGGGCTCTATTGCGTCAATGTGGGCTATGGCCGGCGCGAGATCGCGGACGCCATCGCGAAGCAGGCGCACGAGCTGAGCTACTACCACGCCTATGTCGGCCACGGCACCGAGGCGTCGATCACCTTGGCCAAGATGATTCTCGACCGTGCGCCGCAGGGGATGAGCAAGGTCTATTTCGGGCTGGGCGGGTCCGACGCCAACGAGACCAACATCAAGCTGATCTGGTACATGAACAACATCCTCGGCCGGCCCGCGAAGAAGAAGATCATCTCGC
>JAVVFE010000108.1:1198-8845 GCA_032251175.1 Thermohalobaculum sp. | reverse complement strand
ATCAGCAGGGCCAGCGGGTCGGCCGGATCGGCCAGCGGCGGGCGGGCGGGCGCGGGCGGCAGCGGCAGGGCATGGATGCGCCCGAGCGCGGTGGCGATGGCGGGCAGATCGCCCGGCAGCCGGGCCGGGTGGCCCGCGATCTCCTCGACCAGCAGGCCGCCGCGCGGCAGGGCGGCACCCGGCGCGAGGGTCGCGATCAGCCGCGGCGCGTGGCCGCTGGCCGAGGCGCGGGTGTAGCACGCGGCCTGATAGGCGAGGTTCGCCGCCGCGCCCAGGCCCATCTGGCTCTGCTTGGGCAGCCGCGCGACGATGCCCCGGCCCGCCAGCCGCACATGGTCGTGCGCGAGCCCCTTGTCCGGCATCGGCTCGAGGTCCGCATCCGCCCAGCCCGCTGCCCCTGATGGCCGCCCGCCGCCCGCCGCCCCACCGTTTGCCGCCCCACCGTTTGCCGCCACCGCATCGGCCGCGCGCAGCGCCTGGCCCAGCCGCGCGACCAGCGTGTCGCGGGCGTCCGGCGTCCGGCCCTGCGCGGCTGCGGTCATTGCGCCGCGATCCGCTGTGCCTCGCGCGCCGCGCGCCGCGCAGCGCGGCGCGCACTGATCACCGGGGCCAGCACCTCCTCGTGAAACCGGTCGCAGCCGATGCAGAGGTTGCGATAGGGCCGCCCGCCGGGCGTCACCGTCTCGCAGGCCGCAAGGAAGCGTTCCATCGACCAGCCATGCGCGAGCCCCATGCGTTCGGGGCGGCCGGCGCTGATCGCCTCGTAGACCGGGTGGCCGGCGAGGTCGTCGATGATCTCGGCGAGGCTCTCCTCGGTCAGGTTGCCGATCGGCAGTTTGGTCTTCATGCAGCAGGGATAGACATTGCCGTCGGCATCGACCGCGACCTCGGAGCCCGAGAAGCCATAGTTCAGGAAATTCAGCCCGCCCGACCAGGCGTTGCAGAAATTGTCGGTGATCTGCGCGCGCGAGAGGTCGTTCTCCCACGCCCGGCCGCGCGGCCAGATCTTGCCGATCCAGGCATCCTCGGTCGCGCCGAAGAAGCTGTAGAGCGGGCCGTCCTCGTCATGCCAGGCGCGCGTGCCGGCGGAAAGGCCCGAGCGCCGCATCCCCGCCCGCTCGAACCAGCGGGTCAGGCGCGCCTCAAGCGCCACGCGCTTGTCGCCCTCCATGCCGACGTGGAAGTCGTCCATCCCGGCGACCGAGATCATCCAGACCCCGCGCGCCATCAACTCGCCCACGATCGTCTCGGTCAGCAGGTCGCCGGTGGTCTGCACCACCACCTTGGCGCCGCCGGACCCGTATTTCGCCTGCAACGCCTCGAGGATCGGGTAGAGGATCGGCGCGCGCACCGCCTTGTGCAGCACCTCGCCGCCCGACAGGACGATGCGCCCCACCTTCTCGCGATAGCCGCCCTCGGGCAGCGGGTCGGCGAGGTCGCGATAGACCATCCGCGCGGGCAGGTTCGCGACCACCTTCGGCCAGGCCGCCAGCGATTCGCCCACCACCGCCTTCAGCTCGTCCCGCACATAGGGGCGGAAGCGCGCCTCGTAGCAATGCACGCAGCGCCGGTGACAGACCCAGGTGATCGAGTAGTAGATGGATTCCATCGCGCCTTTCCTTCATCCGCCGCCGGGGCCGCCCGCGTCACGAGACCCGCCGCGCCACGCCCCGTCAACCGTTGCCGCCAGCCGCCGCCGCAAACCCCTGCCGCCAGCGGGCGCCGCCAGCCCTCAGCCCTCGCGGCGGGCATGGGCCTGCCGGAAGACCGCGAGCAGCCGGTCTTCGACCGCCACGGGCGGCACCTCGGGCGGCAGGGCGCGCAGCGCCGCGACCGTCTGGCGCAGGTGCGCGACATAGCGCCGGCAGTTGCGACACATCGCCAGATGCAGGCGAAAGCGCAGCCCGGTCAGGCCGCGCAGCGTGCCGTCGAGCCGGTCGCCCGCGGTCTCGGTCACATCCTTGCAGGTGAACATCCGCGCTCTCCCGGCCCCGCGTTTTTCACGTCCCTGTCCGGTAAGTGCCGCGAGGCCGCGAAACGTTACAGCGCCCACGCGGATTTTTTCAGCGCGGTCTGCCGCCACCGCCACTGCCACCACCTCCGCCGCCATCGCGCCCCGGGGCCTCGACCAGCCCGGCCAGCGCCGCGCGCAGCCGTGCCCGGCCGCGATGGAGCAGGACGCGCGCATGGCCCGGCGCGATCCCGAGGATGGCACAAGTGTCGGCGCCGTCCAGCCCCTCGACATCGCGCAGCAGCACGACGGCGCGCTGCGGCGCCGGCAGGGCATCGAGCGCGCGGCTCAGGTGCGCGACCAGCTCGCGCCCGGCCACGATCCGCTCGGCGTCGATCCCGTCCCAGGGCGCGGGCGGGTCGCGCCAGAAGCCGCGGGCGGTGAAGCGGGCGGGATCGACGGCGGGGGCCGGGTCCTCGCCCGCCCCGGGACCCGGGACCAGCACCACGCGGCGGTCGCGCGCCGCCCGCTTGCGCGCGGTGTTGGCCAGGATCGCATAGAGCCAGGGCTTGAAGGCCGCCGGATCGGCCAGCCCGCCCAGGCCCTCGATCACTGCGAGCCAGGTGTCCTGCACCACCTCGTCGGCGGTCGCGTCATTGCCGGTCAGGGCGCGCGCGAGCCCGGTCAGCCGGGCGTGGTGGCGGCGCAGCACCGCGCGGAAGGCGGCCTCCTCGCCGCGCAGGAGCTGCGCGACCAGGACCTCGTCGGGCAGTGCGCTGCCATGCTCGGATCGATTCCCGGTGCTCATCGGCGATGTCTGCCCCGCCGCCGCGGAATTATCCAGCCAAGGCGGTGCGCGAAACGCCGATGCGGCGCCGGCCCGCGGCCGGATCCGCCGCTCGCGCAGCGATCGCATGCCCGCGGCCCGGTCGGCGATGCCCGGCTGCACGGTCGGGTCCGCGCCACGCGCGCAGCCAGCGCCTTGCGCGCGCCCCGCCTTGGCGCGCATAACGGCGCGTGCGCCGGTTCGGGCGCCGCTGCTGCCAGCATCCGCGCGTGGCAGGTTGCGTGGCAGGCCGCGTGGCAGGGTTGCGCCGCAGGTCGCGCGGCGGACTGCGCGGCAGGTTGCGCGGCGTCTGCGGCCGGCGGCTGGCAGGACGAACGCGGCCATCCCATATCGAGGGTCGGGCGCGGGAACGGATGGGTGCTGGGTGTTGCGACTGATCGACAGGCTGCGCGGGCGTCCGGCGCCGCGGCGGGTGACCGAGCCCCCCGCGGTGCCCGGCCGGATCTATGCGATCGGCGATGTGCATGGGGCGGCGCGGCTGCTCGACCGCCTGCTCGGGCGGATCGAGGCCGAATGCCGCGCCGACGGCGTCACCGCCGAACTGGTGCTGATGGGCGATTACGTCGATCGCGGCGATTCCAGCCGCGATGCGCTGGACCTGATCGCAAGCCTGGGCGAGCGTCCCGAACTGGCGCCGGTCCTTCTGCGCGGCAATCACGAGGAAATGCTGCTCGACGTCGTCGACGGGCGTGCCCCGGCGGCGCGCTGGCTGCGCTATGGCGGCTTGCAGACGCTGCTGAGCTACGAGGTCGGCGGCCTTGCCGCCCTGGGCGGCGGCGGTGGCGCGGCCGAGGACGACCTGCGCGCCGCGCTCGCGGACGCGATGGGCCCGCATCTCGACCTGCTGCGGCGCCTCGGCTCGAGCCACTGGCGCGGCAACGTGTTCTTCGCCCATGCCGGCGCCGACCCCGACCTGCCGCTGGGCGCCCAGCCCGAGTCGGCGCTGATCTGGGGCGCGGCGGGCTTTCTCGAACGCCCGCGCGGCGACGGCAACTGGGTGGTGCATGGCCACTATGTGGTCGATGCGCCCCACGCCATCGAAGGCCGCGTCGCGATCGACACCGGCGCCTATTTCTCGCAGCGCCTCACCGCCGTGCGGATCGAGGGCACGGCGCTCGACTTCCTGACCGAGACGCTGGACGACTGAACGCCCGCGCGGCGATGGCAACCGGGTGGTGCATGGCCACGATGTGGTCGATGCGCGCCCCACGCCACCAAAGGCCGCGTCGCGATCGACAGCGGCGCCTATTTCTCGCAGCGCCTCACCGCCGTGCGGATCGAGGGCACGGCGCTCGACGTCCTGACCGAGACGCTGGACGACTGCCGCCGCGCCAAGGCCGGGCGCCCGCGCGCGGGCGCCCATGCTGCGATGCCGACCGCCCGCTGGCGGCACGGCCCCCCGTCAGTTCGTGGCCGCGAAGGCCGCCGCCTGCAGGAAGAACTGCGGCAGGACCTGGCTGATCACCCGGTTCCATGCGGTGATCGGATGCTGTGCCACGAACACCACGTCGTTGGGATGCATCTCGAACCGCGTCGCGGCGGCGAGGTTGACGGCGTTCTCGGCGTCGAGATGCCAGGCGGTCAGCTTGCCCATAAGCCGCGGGTCGCTTGCCGCGCGGATCACATAGATCTCGCCCATGTCGGCGGACTGAAGGTCCATCCCCGCCACGTCCTTGCCGAACAGCACGTCGGCGAGGTTGGCGGTGCGCTCGAACGGCAGTGCCACCCGCTGGGCGCGGCGCACCTCGCCGGTCACATAGGCATAGTGCTGCTCGACCGCGCCAAGTGCGAGGCGCTGCTGGAACGCCTCGCGCTCGCTGTCGATGCGGGCGAGTTCGTTGCTGACCGCCTGCGAGGCGAGGTTGGCCGACTGCAGCGCATAGGCCGTGGTCTGCGCCTGTTCCTGCCGCAGCGCCAGTTGCTGTTCGAAATAACGCGCCGCCGCATCCTCGCGATAGGCGTTCAGCACGAACACGCTGTCGCCGTCGCGCAGCAGGATGCGCCGCGCCGCCGGGTCGGACAGGAAGCGTTCGACGCCGATCTGGAACGCCTCGCCGCCGCGGAACAACTGGATGCGCGCGACCGAGGGGTCGGCCACGGTCAGCCCGCCGGCGCTTTGCAGCGCCTCGTGCAGATACAGCGGCTTCAGCGTGATCGGCACCAGTTGGGGCGCGCCGACCTCGCCGCCGACCGAGATGCGCTGCGAGTTGAACTCGGCGATCTCGAGCGAGAAGGACGGGTCGATGCCGGCCGCCACCAGGGCGCGGAACAGCTCGGCCTCGGCGTCCTGGATGGTCATGCCGCCGATCTGGACGCGCCCGACATCGGGGATCGCGATGGCGCCGTCGTCCTGCACGACATAGCCCTGCCGCTTGGCCTGGGCCGAGATCAGCCCGGGCAGGTCGCTGACGCTGGCGGGCGTCGAGACTGACAGCAGCACGACATCCGCCGGGCCGATCCGGTAGGGCTCGGGCTGGCCGGCGGGCGGCAGGCGGTCGGGGATCAGGCCCGGCCGCGTCGCGCGCAGCTCGGTCGGCTCGGGCAGCGGCGCCAGCGCCGCGGGCGCGAGGCCGGCCCCGCTCGCGATCTTCGATGCGGCGCCCGGCTGATACGCCAGCGGCAGGCGCGGCGGCACATAGGGGGTGAGGTTCGCGGCCCGCGCGGTCTCCTCGGTCAGGCGGATCACCTCGACGTCGTACTCGGTGCCCGAGGCCTGGCCCAGCGGCGCGCCATCGCGCACGCTGGGGGCGGTGTAGACCACCCCGCATCCGGCGAGGCCAAGCCCGAGCAGAACTCCAATCACTTCACGGCGCATCATTTGCTCCCCCCGGCTCGCACAGATGAACTCCCCACGCTAACCTCCTAGCATTCGGGGCGGTCCGGGTTAAGACGGAATTGCCGCGACGGTGTGACGATCGTGGCGCAGCGCGCGCTGCGGGCAACAGTCCGGGCCGGGGAGGCACGACAGATGCAGCCGGGGAGGCACGACAGATGCAGGAGACGATGCCGTCGGTGACGCCCTGCCCCAGCCCGAACCAGGGCACCCGGCGCGGCGGCGCGCGGGCCGACATGGTGGTGCTGCACTATACCGGCATGACCGATTGCGCCGCGGCGCTCGACCGGCTTGGCGACCCCGCGGCCGAGGTCAGCGCGCATTATGTGGTCGACCTCGACGGCCGGGTCTTCCGGATGGTGCCCGAGACGGCGCGCGCCTGGCATGCCGGCGTCGCGGCCTGGGGGGCGGTCGGGGACGTCAATTCACGCTCGATCGGGATCGAGATCGTCAATCCCGGGCACGAGTTGGGCCACCCGCCCTACCCCGCGCCGCAGATGCAGGCGCTGGCGCGGCTGCTCGGCTCGATCCTCGCGCGCCACGCCATCGCGCCCGAACGGGTGGTGGGCCATGCCTGCATCGCGCCGGGGCGCAAGCGCGATCCGGGCGAGAAGTTCGACTGGCGCGGGCTGGCGCTGATGGGCCTTTCGGTCTGGCTGGACCCCGAGCCCGCCGGGGATGCGGGCGGCGCGGGACTGCCCGATGCCGCCGCCTTCCGCGCCGCGGCCCGGCGCTTCGGTTATCCGGTAGCACCCGGCGCGGGCTGGGACGCGGCGCTGCTGGCTGTCTGGCACGCCTTCGCGATGCGCTTCCTGCCGGCCGCGGCGGCGGCCGGGGCGGGGCCAAGCCACGCCGGGCTGCGCCATCTCGAACGCCTGGCCGCGCGCTGGCCGGTCGCGCCCGAGCCCGCCGCCGCATCCGGCGATTGACGCCGCCCTCGCGCCCCCTTACCTGAGCCCTGCGGGCGATCGGATGGCCGCGCCGCCGCGCAAGCGGGGGTGAGGAAAGTCCGGGCTCCACGGAGGCACGGTGCCGGGTAACGCCCGGCGGGGGAAGGGCGCAAGCCCGCAACCTCAGGGAAAGCGCCACAGAGAACAGACCGCCGGGACCTCGGTTCCGGCAAGGGTGAAACGGCGAGGTAAGAGCTCACCGCGCCCCCGGCAACGGGGGCGGCACGGCAAGCCCCACCGGGAGCAAGGTCAGATAGGGATGACAGGGGCTTCGGCGCCCCGGGGCCGCCTCCGGCCCGTCGTCCGGGTAGACCGCACGAGGCCGCGGGCAACCGCGGTCCCAGATGAATGGCCATCGCAGCACCCCTCGGGGGGCGGCACAGAACCCGGCTTAGAGATCGCCCGCACCGATCTCGCGCCATCCTGCCCTGCCCGGCAGCGTCCGCCGCGGGATCACCCCAGCCGGCAGGGCCGCGCCCGGGCTGCTCCCTTTTCTCCCCCGGGGCGCCGCGCATGCCCGATTCGCCGCCCGCTTGAGCCGCGACGCCGGTCGCTGCATGCTCCGCCACCCGCGTGCCGGCGGGACTCTGGCCGACTGACGCGGTTTGTTCTTCTATCGTTCCGGGTTTCTACGGTTTCACGGAAGTGATGGGAGGAGATTGGGAGAATTTGGGGGAATTTTGCTTGTGAAGGAGGGCGCATAGAGCTATAAAAATCCCACGAGGGGTTACCGGACAGACCGAATACAGGCACCAACGGCGACGGCGCCCCCTTGCAACGAAGAAACCACGAATGGCAGGCGCGTCAGGCGAGCAGGACTGCAGGCAAGAAGACGACTGGCGAGCGAGGGACGCGGGGCGGACGTGGTGGCCAAGGGCCCTGTCCGCCCCGTTGCATTAAGGGCGGCGCGCAGATGTCTGGCGCGCGGCGCGACGGAAGGGCCGCAGGGGCGGCCAATGGTTTGACGATGGGCCGCATGCGCGGCCGGTGACTTGACGATGGGCCGCATGTGCGGCCGGTGACTTGACGATGGGCCGCATGTGCGGCCCGGGGGCGCGGTCGAGAC
>JAVVFE010000108.1:0-1098 GCA_032251175.1 Thermohalobaculum sp. | reverse complement strand
GCGGCCGGTGACTTGACGATGGGCCGCATGTGCGGCCCGGGGGCGCGGTCGAGACGGGATGGCGTGGGCGATGCCGACGGTCTTTTCAGGCACTCATCCCCACAAGGTCGAACCCCGCGGGCGGGTTTCGATCCCGTCGGACTTTCGCCGCGTGCTGCGCGAGGCCGAGGCCGGCGAAGTGATGATGGTGCCGCAGCTTCGCGACGACCGCGCGCACATGTTCTTCACCGAGAAAGGGTTGCGCGCCTATGTCCGCAGCTTCGACGACAAGGACCTCGACGCCGAGGAGCAGCGCGCCATCGACGACGCGATCACCGGCGAGGCGCGCGCGCTGGTGATCGACGACATGGGCCGCATCGTCATCCCCGAGGAATTCCGCGCCGCGATCGGCATCACGGCCGAGTGCGTGTTCGTCGGCGGCGGCTCGTATTTCGAGATGTGGGAACCCGCGGCGCTGGCCGAGTTCCGCCAGGCGCAGCGCGAGCTGGCGCGCGGCATCATCCGCGGCAACCGGATCAGGGAGCTGCCAATATGAGCGCGGCCGCGGCCGCCACGTCCGACCCCCATATCCCCGTCCTGCTGGGTCCGGTGCTGGCGGCCCTCGCGCCGGTCGCGGGGGGCGTGTTCCTCGACGGCACGTTCGGCGCCGGGGGCTACAGCCGGGCGCTGCTGGAGGTGGGCGCGGCCCGGGTGATCGGCGTCGACCGCGACCCCACGGCGATCGCGGCGGGGCGGGCGATGGCGGCGGCCTCGGGCGGGCGGCTCACGCTGGTCGAGGGCACCTTCGAGGCGCTGGACCAGATCGCGGCCGGGGCCGGCGTGGCGGCGCTCGACGGCGTGGTGCTCGACATCGGGGTGTCGTCGATGCAGCTCGACCAGGCGGCGCGCGGGTTCTCATTCCTGCGCGACGGGCCGCTCGACATGCGGATGGGCGATGCCGGGCCCACCGCCGCCGACATCGTCAACCGCGCGGCCGAGCGCCAGATCGCCGACATCCTTTACGGCTTCGGCGAGGAGCGCGCCTCGCGCCGCATCGCCCGCGCGATCGTGACGGCGCGCGCCGAGGCGCCGATCGAGCGCACCCTGCGCCTCGCCGAC
>JAVVFE010000107.1:0-8896 GCA_032251175.1 Thermohalobaculum sp. | reverse complement strand
ATGATGGTGCAGAGGTTCGCATTGCCGCACCGCTCGCCCAGCCCGTTGAGCGTGCCCTGCACCTGACGGGCGCCCGCGTCGATGGCCGCGAGCGTGTTCGCCACCGCATTGCCGGTGTCGTCATGGGTGTGGATACCGACATGGCTGCCCGGAATGCGCGCGGTCACGTCCGCCGTGATCTCGGCCACCTCGGCCGGCAGGGTGCCGCCATTGGTGTCACACAGCACCACCCATCGCGCGCCGCCCGCCATCGCCGCGTCGAGGCAGGCCAGCGCATAGGCGCGGTTCGCCTTCCAGCCGTCGAAGAAATGCTCGGCATCGAACAGCGCCTCGCGGCCCTGCGCGACCAGATGCGCGACCGACTCGCGGATGTTGGCGAGGTTCTCGTCGAGCGTGATCCCCAGCGCCTTTTCAACATGGTAGTCGTGGCTCTTGCCCACCAGGCAGACGGCGGGGGTGCGGGCGTTCACCACCTCGGCCAGCACATCGTCATTGGCGGCCGAGCGCCCTGCCCGCTTGGTCATGCCGAAGGCGGTGAAGGTCGCGTGGCGGAGCTTGGGCGCCTCGCGGAAGAAGCCCGAGTCGGTCGGGTTCGCCCCCGGCCAGCCGCCCTCGATATAGTCGAGCCCCAGCGCGTCGAGCGCCTTGGCGATCTTCACCTTGTCCGCGACCGAGAAATCGACGCCCTGCGTCTGTTGGCCGTCGCGAAGGGTGGTGTCGTAGAGGTAGAGGCGCTCGCGGGTCATTGGAGAGCCTCCAGCTTGGCGGGGTTGAAGTCGGATGAAAGCTCCCAATCAGTTCCACTTTTCGTGTCCCTGATGATGACACCAGATGCAGCCAGCGCATCCCGGATCTCGTCGGCACGCGCAAAGTCTCGTCGCTGTCTGGCGTCCAATCTTTCCTTGATGAGACGCGATATACTTGCCGTGTCCATCCCGACCTGACCTGTCATTGCGGCGACATCACCGCCCTGTTCTTGCGCCGCCATATGGCCGACGATCGGTGGCAGAAGCCTGACACCGATCAGATGACAGATCGCGCTGACCGCGCCCTTGTCTTCTGTTTCTGCGAGCCGATCCACTTCAGTGATGACATTGCGCGTACCGAGGTCGTCCATGAGTGCGTGGAGTACCTGCTCAGGCACCACGCCGGGCGGCTCCACCCCTGCCAAACGGGACCACTTTTGCCACTTGGTGGTAGCTTCTTGCAGCCTCCGCTCGGTCCAATCCAATGGTTCACGATAGTGAGTCATCAGGAGAGCCAACCGGATCACCTCGCCCGGCACGCCCTTGTCGAGCAGATCCTTCACGGTAAAGAAGTTGCCCAAAGATTTGGACATCTTCTCCCCCTCAACCATCAGGTAACCGTTGTGCATCCACACATTCGCCATCAGGTCGGTGTGGTTTGCACAGCAGCTTTGCGCGAGTTCGTTCTCGTGGTGGGGGAACACCAGGTCGATGCCGCCGCCGTGGATGTCGAACCGATCCCCCAGCAGCGCCTTCGACATGGCCGAGCACTCGATATGCCAGCCCGGACGCCCCCTGCCCCACGGGCTCTCCCACCCCGGCGTGTCGTCGTCCGAGGGCTTCCACAGCACAAAGTCCAACGGGCTGCGCTTGTAGGGCGCCACCTCGACCCGGGCGCCGGCCAGCAACTCGTCGGTCGACCGCCGCGAAAGCTGGCCATAGTGCTCCTTCCAGCTCGACACGTCGAACAGCACATGCCCCTCGGCCACATAGGCGTGGCCGTCCGCGACAAGCCGCTCGATCATCGCGACCATCTGCGGGATGTATTCGGTCGCGCGCGGCATGTGGGTGGGGCGCAGCGCGCCCAGCGCGTCCATGTCCTCGAGATACCAGCGCGTCGTCTCGTCGGTGATCCGCCGGATCGCGTCCAGCGTCGTCTCGTCGGGTTGCCGCGTCTCGGCGGCGCGGGCGTTGATCTTGTCGTCCACGTCCGTGAAGTTCCGGACGTAAGTGACCGCGTTTTCGCCATAAACATGGCGCAGCAGCCGGAACAGCACGTCGAACACCACCACCGGGCGCGCGTTGCCGATATGGGCGCGGTCGTAGACCGTGGGGCCGCAGACATACATGCGGACATTGGCCGGGTCGAGCGGCGCGAAGTCCTCCTTCGTCCGGGTCCGGGTGTTATAGAGCTTGATCGTCGTCATGGCCCTTGCTCGCGGCGTTGTCCCCGCGGCGGGCTAGCATTTCCGGGTGATGCTGGAAAGGCGAGAACGCGCCGCGGACGAGGTGTCAGCGGATAATGCAGATCCGGCAGATGAGGATCGCGGCGTTCATGCCCCGTCTTTGCCGCCTCGCAAGGCGCCTGTCAACCGCGGGGTGCTGAGCAGCGGCATCAGCGCCGCCATCTCGGGGCCGTGGTCGCGCCCGGTCAGCGCCCGGCGCAGCGGCAGGAACAGCGCCCGCCCCTTGCGCCCGGTCGCGGCCTTGACCGCGTCGGTCCACGCCTTCCAGGTCTCGGCCCCCCAGGGCCGTGGCGGCAGCAGCGCCAACGCGTCGGCCACGAACCCGGCATCCTCGGGCGCCACGGCGGCCTCGGCCCCGTCGCGGCAGATCGCCCACCAGCCGGCCGCGTCATCGAGGCGGTCGAGATTGTGGCCCACCGCCGCCCAGAACGCAGGCGCCGTTTCAGGCGCCACGCCAATGGCTTCCAGCCTATCCCTCACGTCGCCAAACGGCAGCGCCCGCAGTGTCTTGGCCGAATGCGCCGCCAGTTCCACCGGGTCGAAGCGCGTGGGCGAGGCCCCGAAGGCGCCGATCTCGAAGCCCTCGACCAGCGCTGCCATGTCGGCCACCACCTCGACCGGGTGGGACGACCCCAGCCGCGCGAGGAAGCTGACCACCGCCAGCGGCTCGACCCCCGCCTCGCGCAGCGCCGCCACCGACAGGCTGCCGAGGCGCTTCGACAGCCCCTCCCCCTCCGGCCCCACCAGCAGCGAGTGATGCCCGAACGCCGGCGCCGCCGCCCCCAGCGCCGCGAAGATCTGGATCTGTGCGCCGGTGTTGGTCACATGGTCGGCGCCGCGGATCACATGCGTCACGCCAAGGTCCGCGTCATCGACCACCGAGGCGAAGGTATAGAGCACCTGCCCGTCCTCGCGGATCAGCACGGGATCGGACAGCGACGCGGCCTCGACCCGCTCGGGACCGCGGATCAGGTCATCCCACCCGACCGCCTCGCGCGCCAGCAGGAAGCGCCAGTGCGGCGCCCGCCCCTCGGCCCGCAGCCGCGCGCGGTCGGCCTCCGTCAGTCCCAGCGCCGCGCGGTCATAGACCGGCGGCAGGTGGCGCGAGAGCTGCACGCGGCGGCGCAATTCCAGCTCGGCCGCCGCCTCGTAACAGTCATATAGCCGCCCCGCCGCCCGCAGCCGCTCGGCGGCGTCGGCGTAAAGATCGAGCCGCGCCGACTGCCGCACCTCGGCATCCCAATGCAGCCCCAGCCAGTCGAGATCGCGCCGGATCGCATCGACGAACCGCTGCTCCGACCGCCCGGCATCGGTGTCATCGATGCGCAGGATGAACCGCCCGCCACATTTTCGCGCCATCAGCCAGTTCAGCACCGCCGTGCGCAGGTTGCCGGCGTGCAGCAGCCCGGTGGGCGAGGGCGCAAAGCGCGTGACGGTCCCGCTCACCCCCGGTCCCTCCAGCGGTTCACCACCGGATAGCGGCGGTCCAGCCAGAACGCCTTCTTGGTGAGCTTGGTGCCCGGCGCCGACTGGAACCGCTTGAATTCCGAGGCATAGAGCAACCCCTGCACCTTCAGCACGGTCTCGCGCGCGAAGCCTTCGGCGACCAGATCGGCCACCGACAGTTCACGCTCGACCAGCCCCTCGAGGATGCCGTCGAGGATGGCATAGGGCGGCAGGCTGTCCTCGTCGCGCTGGCCCTCGCGCAGTTCCGCCGAGGGCGGCTTGTCGATGATCCGCGGCGGGATCACCTCGCCCGCGGGCGCCTGCATCCAGGGCCGGTGGGTGGCGTTGCGCCAGCGCGCGGCGGCGAAGACGCGGGTCTTGTAGAGGTCCTTGATCGGGTTGTAGGCGCCGTTCATGTCGCCGTAGAGCGTCGCATACCCCACCGCCACCTCGGACTTGTTGCCGGTGGTGAGCAGCAGCTCGCCGAACTTGTTCGACAGCGCCATCAGATAGAGGCCTCGCATCCGGCTCTGGATGTTCTCCTCGGTCACGTCCGGCGCGCGGCCCGCGAAGAAGGGCGCAAGCCCGGCATTGACCGCCGCCACCGCGTCCTCGATCGGCAGGGTCTGGTGCGCCACCCCCAGCCGCCGGGCGCAGGCCGCCGCATCCTCGAGGCTTTCGGGCGAGGTGAAGCGCGAGGGCAGCATCACGCAGCGCACCGCGTCCGGCCCCAGCGCATCGGCCGCGATGGTCGCCACCAGACCCGAGTCGATCCCCCCCGACAAGCCCAGCACCACGCGCGAGAACCCCGATTTCAGCACATAATCGCGCGTCGCCTCGACCATCGCACGGTAGTCGAGTTCGGCCGCCCCGGGCACCGGCGCAAGGGTGCCCTGCGCGATGCGCCATCCCCCGGGCCCGCGCCGGACTTCGATCGTCTCGATCGCCTCGTCGAAAAAGGGCATCTGCACCGCCAGCCGCCCGCCCGGGTTCAGCCCGAAGCTGCCGCCTTCGAACACCTGGTCGTCCTGCCCGCCGATCAGGTTCAGATAGACCAGCGGAAGCCCGGTCTCGACCACCCGGCCGACGCCGTGGTTCATCCGGATGTCGAGCTTCTCGGGCCCTTCATAGGGCGAGCCGTTGGGCGACAGCAGCAGTTCGGCGCCGGATTCCTCCAGCGTCTCGCAGACGTCCGCAAACCACATGTCCTCGCAGATCGGAAAGCCGATCCGCACGCCGGCCACCTCGATCGGGCCGGGGAAGGGCCCCTCGGCATAGAGCCGCTTCTCATCGAACACGCCGTAATTCGGCCGGTGGTGCTTGAGAAAGCTCGCCCTGAGGCGGCCCTTCTCGATCAGGTGATAGGCGTTGTAGACCCCGCCCTGCTCGGGATGCGGCGCGCCGATGCCCAGCGCCGGGCCGTCGGCGCACTCGGCCGCGAGCAGCCGCACCGCCGCGTCGCAGTCGCGCAGGAAGGCCGGGCGGGCCGACAGGTCCAGCACCTGATAGCCCGACAGGAACATCTCGGGCAGCATCACCAGATCCGCCCCCGCCGCGCGCCCCGCAGCCCAGGCCCGCCGGGCAAGCGCGGCGTTGCCCGCGATGTCGCCCGCCACCGGGTTCATCTGGGCGAGCGTGATCCGGATCAGGTCGGGCTCGGGCATTCGGGGGCACTCCGCTCAGGCACGTGCCCGGCATTAAGGGCGCCGCGGGCCAAGGGCAAGCCCGCCGTCGCGCCCGACATTAACCGGCCTCAATGGGCCGTTGTCTTGCCACAGTTTGCTCCATAGACTGCGGCACAACCAGACAAGGCAAGGGACAGGGCGCGGGCATGCCTGCCGAGAGACAGGGAAAGACAGGAATGCGGAGGATTGCCACCGCGGCCGCTGTGGTCGCTCTCGCCACGGGGCTTGTTGCCGGGGCGGCGCTGGCGCAGGACGGCTCGACCGCTGTCGCGACCAAGGAATACGAATCGGGCGCGATCTACCAGGGCCAGTTCAAGGACGGCAAGCAGCACGGCGAGGGCACCTATATCGCGCCCGACGGCTATGAATATGCCGGCCAGTGGGTCGAGGGCGAGCGCGAGGGCAAGGGCCGCGCCAAGTTCGCCAACGGCTCGATCTACGAGGGCGATTTCCTCGACGACGTGCCGCACGGCCAGGGCACCATCACCTATGCCAATGGCGGCAGCTACACCGGCCAGTGGCGCGCCGGCGTGATCGAGGGCAAGGGCCGCGCCGATTACGGCAACGGCATGATCTACGAGGGCGAGTTCAAGAATTCGGCCCATCACGGCCGCGGCGTGATGACCCGCGACAACGGCTATCGCTATGATGGCGATTGGGTCGAGGGCGTGCAGCAGGGCAAGGGCACCGTCACCTATCCCGACGGCGCGATCTATGCCGGCGACTTCGTGAACGGCCTGCGCCAGGGCCAGGGCAAGATCACCCTGCCCGACGGCTTCGTCTATGAGGGCGTCTGGGCCGAGGGCCAGATCACCGGCAAGGGCGCGGCCGTCTATGCCAACGGCGACCGCTACGAGGGCGATTTCGTCGAGGGCCGCCGCCACGGCCAGGGCGTCGCCACCTATGCCAGCGGCGACCGCTACGAGGGCGCGTTCAAGGACGGCGATCGCGACGGCCGCGGCAAGTTCATCGGAATCGACGGCTACACCTATGAGGGCGACTGGGCCGCGGGCCAGATCGCCGGCCAGGGCATCGCCTCCTACCCCAACGGTTCGCGCTACGAGGGCGGCTTCGTCGCCGGCTCGCCCGAGGGCCAGGGCCGGATCACCTATGCCGATGGCGGCTCGTATGAAGGCGAGTGGCAGGGCGGCGTGATCGCGGGCAAGGGTGTGGCGCGCTACGCCAACGGCTCGGTCTACGACGGCACCTTCGCCAATGCCCGCCACGACGGCGCGGGCGTGATGACCTATCCCGACGGCCACGTCTATGCGGGCGGCTGGAAGGACGGCATCCAGCACGGCACCGGCGCGCTGACCTATCCCGACGGCGCGGTCTACGAGGGCGGCTTCGTCGAGGGCCAGCGCGAGGGCCAGGGCAAGCTCACGCTCGCCGACGGCTTTATTTACGAGGGCGGCTGGCTCGGCGGCGACATCCACGGCGAGGGCAAGGCGACCTACCCCAACGGCGATGTCTACACCGGCACCTTCATCAAGGGCCGTCAGCACGGCTTCGGCGTGATGAGCTACGCCTCGGGCAACGTGTTCGAAGGCTGCTGGGAGGATGGCGCCCGCGGCGGCCCGGCCGATGCGAACGGCGACTGCCCGGTGCCCGAAGCCGAAGGCACCGCCCCCGGCGACACCGGCGCCGGCAGCGCGGACCCCGCCGGCACGACACCCGGAACCGCCGCGGCCGCAGGCGGCGACACCGCAACCGCCGGCAGCGGCACGACGACCGCCGGCAACTGACGCCCCCCGCCCCCGCCGCGGCGCCGATCCGGGCGCCGCACGATTTCCGCTTCCCTTTCGTTGCCGACACGGTATCCTGCCGGCCATGTGTTTCGATCTCGGCATCGCGATCTGCGGCGGCCCTGCCCTGTGCGGCGGGCTGCTTCTGCTTATCCGCCCCTGAGCGTGCCGCGACCCGCGGTGCGCGCGCTCAGGGGATGACCGACGCACCGCCCGGACCCCAGACATTCCGAAGCACAAGGCCAGCGACATGACCGACCGTATTCCCCCCGCGGCTCAGGACCGCGTGAAGATCTTCGACACCACCCTGCGCGACGGCGAACAGTCGCCCGGCGCCTCGATGACGCTGGACGAGAAACTCCAGATCGCGGCGCTGCTCGACGACATGGGCGTCGACATCATCGAGGCCGGCTTCCCGATCGCCTCGGACGGCGATTTCGAGGCGGTGCGCGAGATCGCCAAGGCGACGCAGAACGCCGTGGTCTGCGGCCTGTCGCGCGCCTCGAAACGCGACATCGACCGGGCGTGGGAGGCGCTGAGCCATGCCCGGCGCGGGCGCATCCACACCTTCATCTCGACCTCGCCCCTGCACATGGAGTTCAAGCTCCAGATGACGCCGGCGCAGGTGATCGCCAAGATCGCCGAAAGCGTGGGCCACGCCCGCACGCTCACCGACGACGTGCAGTGGAGCCCCGAGGACGGCACCCGGACCGAGCACGACTTCCTGGTCGAGGCCGTGACCGTAGCGATCCAGTCGGGCGCGACCACCATCAACATCCCCGACACCGTGGGCTACACTGCCCCCGGCGAGTCGGCCGACCTGATCCGCATGCTGCGCGCGCGCGTGCCGGGGATCGACGCGATCACCATCTCGACCCACTGCCACAACGATCTGGGCATGGCGGTGGCGAACGCGCTCGCCGCCGTGCAGGCGGGCGCGCGCCAGATCGAATGCACCATCAACGGGCTGGGCGAGCGGGCCGGCAACGCCGCGCTCGAGGAGGTGGTGATGGCGATGCGCGTGCGCAACGACATCATGCCCTACCGCACCGGCATCGACACCGCCCGCATCATGCAGGCCAGCCGGCTGGTCTCGACCATCACCGGCTTCCCGGTGCAGTTCAACAAGGCCATCGTCGGCAAGAACGCCTTCGCGCATGAGAGCGGCATCCACCAGGACGGCATGCTGAAGCACGCCGGCACCTACGAGATCATGCGCCCCGAGGATGTCGGCCTGACCGAATCGAACCTGGTGATGGGCAAGCATTCCGGCCGCCATGCCTTCCGCACCAAGCTGTCGGAACTGGGCTACGACCTCGGCGACAACGCCTTCGAGGACGCCTTCGTGCGCTTCAAGGCGCTGGCCGATCGCAAGAAGGAAGTGTTCGACGACGACATCGTGGCGCTGGTCAGCGAGGCCCGCGCCGACGAGGCGGCCGAGCGCATCAGGCTCAAGTTCCTGCGGGTGATCTGCGGCACCGAGGCGCCGCAGATGGCCGACATCATCCTCGAGATCGACGGCAAGGAACACCGCCACACCGCCACCGGCGACGGCCCGGTCGATGCCGCCTTCAACGCCGTCAAGGCGCTGGTCTCGCACGAGGCGTCGCTGGAACTCTTCCAGGTCCACGCGGTGACCGAGGGCACCGACGCGCAGGCCACCGTCAGCGTGCGGATGCGCGAGGGCGGCAAGATCGTCACCAGCCAGTCCTCGGACACCGACACGGTGGTGGCCTCGTGCCGCGCCTATTGCCATGCCCTGAACAAGCTGCTGCTGCGGCGCGAGAAGGGCAAGCCCGAGGCGATGG
>JAVVFE010000106.1:0-8934 GCA_032251175.1 Thermohalobaculum sp. | reverse complement strand
CTGTCGGCGCTGGTTGCCGGCGGCATCGCGTTCGGGCTGTTGGCGGCGGGCGGTCCGTGGGCTGCGGGGCTGTCGGCGCTGGTCGCCGGCGCGATGCTGTGGGAGTGGACCGCGGTGACCCGCCATCGCGGCGCGGCGCCGGGGCGCGACGCGTGGCTGCCGGTCGCGGGCGCGGCGGGCGCGGTGCTGGCGGGGTATGCGGCGGGATGGGCGGCCGGCCTTCTGGTTCTGGGCGCGGCAGGGCTGGCCGCGGCCGGGCGCGCGGCGTTGGCGGGCCCCGTGCGCGCGGCAGGGCTGACCGCCGCCGGGCGCGCAGCGCTGGCGGGTCCGGCGCGCGCGGCGGTCTGGCCGGCGCTGGGGATCGGCTATATCGGCACCGCCTGCCTCGCCTTCCTGTGGCTGCGGCTGACCGATCCGTTCGGCGTGCTGGCCTGTCTGTGGGTCGTCCTGGTGGTCGCCTCCTCGGACATCGGCGGCTATTTCGCCGGGCGGCTGATCGGCGGCAGGAAGTTGTGGCCCCGGGTCAGCCCGGGCAAGACCTGGTCGGGCGCGTGCGGCGCGGTGGCGCTGGCCTTCCTCGCCGGCGGGGTGTTTTCCTGGGCCACCACGGGGACCTATTATGGCGAGGTCTGCGCCGTCTCGGCGGCCTGTTCGGTGCTGGCGCAGGCGGGCGACCTGGCCGAGTCGGCGGTGAAGCGCCATTTCGGCGTGAAGGATTCGGGGCGCATCCTGCCCGGCCATGGCGGGCTGCTCGACCGGCTCGACGGGCTGACCGCCGCGACGCTGGTGGTCGCGGCGGTGACACTGTGGCGCGGCCAGACGGTTTTCATCTGGTCCTGAGCGCGCCGGAATGCGATGACGGCGTGCGCGCGACGACGGCCGCACGGACGGGAGAGGCGATGACTGGGCGCAAACGGGTCAGCATTCTTGGTGTGACCGGCTCGATCGGGCGCAACACCGTCGCGGTGATCGAGAGCCTCGGGGTCGAGCGGTTCGAGACGGTCGCAGTCACCGGCAACGGCAACATCGCGGGGCTGGCGGGGGCGGCGCGGGCCCTGGGCGCGGCGGTTGCCGTGACCGCCGACCCGGCGCGGCTGTCCGATCTGCGCGCCGCGCTGGCGGGCACGGGGATCGAGGCTTTGGCCGGTCCCGCGGCGCTGATCGAGGCGGCCAGCCGGCCGGTCGACTGGGTGATGTCGGCGATCGTGGGAGCGGCGGGGCTTGCGCCGACGCTGGCGGCCGCGCGCACGGGCGCGACCATTGCGCTCGCGAACAAGGAATGCCTGGTCGCGGCAGGATCGGTGTTCCTGGCCGAGATCGCCCGCAGCGGCGCGCGCCTCCTGCCGGTCGACAGCGAGCACAACGCGATCTTCCAGTGCATTGCGGCCGAGCGCGACTGCCCGATCGAGCGGCTGATCCTGACCGCCTCGGGCGGGCCGTTCCGCCGCCACACGCGCGCCCAGATGGCGGCCGTCACGGTTGCCGAGGCGGTGGCGCATCCGAACTGGTCGATGGGCGCGCGGATCTCGATCGACAGCGCCTCGATGTTCAACAAGGCGCTCGAGATGATCGAGGCCTCGCACCTGTTCGCGGTGACGCCGGACCAGATCGAGGTGATCGTGCACCCGCAGTCGATCATCCATTCGATGGTGGGGTTCCGCGACGGCTCGATCTTCGCCCATCTGGGACCGGCGGACATGCGGGTGGCGATCGGCTATGCCCTGACCTGGCCCGAGCGCGCGGCGCTGCCGGTCGAGCGGCTGGATTTCGCCCGGCTCGGGCGGCTGGAGTTCGAGGCGCCGGATGTGGAACGCTTCCCCTCGCTCGGCCTGGCGCGCCACGCCATGGCGGGCGGGCGGGCGGCGGGCTGCGTGCTGAACGGCGCACATGAAGTCGCGCTCGATGCCTTCATCGCCGGGCAGATCGGCTTTCTCGACATGGCGGGCCTGGTGGCCGAGACCATGGGGAAGCTTGACGATCTGCCTGCGCCGCACGATCTCGATGATGTCATTGCCGCCGATGCGGCGGCGCGCCGGGTGGGGCGCGAGCTGGTCGGGCGGTTCGCCGCCTGATGCTGCCCAGGGAGTGAGCGCATGGAACTGCTGTCGGCCATCCCGTTCGTCGGGGGTGCGCTCGGGGCGATCGTGCCCTTCATCGTCGTGCTCGGCATCGTCGTGGCGGTGCATGAATACGGCCACTACATCGTCGGGCGCTGGTGCGGCATCCAGGCCGAGGTGTTCTCGATCGGCTTCGGCCCGAAGCTGTGGGGCTGGACCGATCGCCGCGGCACGCACTGGCAGATCGCGGCGCTGCCGCTGGGCGGCTATGTGCGCTTCGTGGGCGACATGGACCCGGCCAGCGCGGGCCGGGCGGACGATGCCGACCTGACGCCGGTCCAGCGCGCCCATGCCTTCCACAACGCCAGCCTGTGGCGGCGTGCGGCGACGGTGGTCGCGGGGCCGGTGTTCAACTTTCTCCTCTCCATCGCGCTGTTTGCCGGGCTTGCGCTCGCGGTCGGCAAGGCCAGCGATGCGCCGGTGATCGGCGACATCCGCCCCGAGGTCGCAACCCAACTCGATCTCGAACCCGGCGACCGGGTGCTCTCGATCGCCGGCGCGCCGGTCGAGGATTTCGGCGCGATCATCGCCGCCTTCCTGCGCGCCAACGGCGCCGAGGTGGCGGTCGAGGTCGAGCGCGACGGCGCGCGGCTGACCGTGCCGGTGTCCTACCGCCTCGCCTCGCGGGTCGATTATGTGAACCCCGGCATGCCGGCATCGCGCGCCGGGATCGTCGCGGGCGACGTGATCGTGGCGATCGACGGCAAGCCGATCGCAAGCTTCTACGATCTGCAACTGGCAACCGCGGCCAAGCCCGAGGGCGAGGCGATCGTGATCGACGTCACCCGCGACGGCGCGCCGCTGAACTTCCGCTTCCTGCCCGACATGGTCGAGCGCGCGCACCCGGTGACCGGCGAGACGGTGCCACTGCCGACCATCGGCATCCGCGCCATCGGCCTCGGCGGCATCGACCCGGTGCTGGAATCCCGCGGCATCGACGAGGCGCTGGTCTCGGGGGTGATGCAGACCGCCGGGATCGTGACCGGAACGTTCCGCTACATCGGTGACATGATCTTTGCCGATGCCGATCTGGGACAGCTCGGCGGCCCGATCCGGATTGCCCAGGTGTCCGGCGAGAAAGCCGAGGAAGGGCTGATGTCGTTCCTGTTCCTGATTGCGATCATCTCGACCTCGATCGGCCTGCTCAATCTGTTCCCGATCCCGGTGCTCGATGGCGGGCACCTGATGTTCTACGCCGTCGAGGCGATCCGCGGGCGCCCGGCGGGCGGGGCCGCAATCCGGGTCGGCACGGCGATCGGGCTCTCGCTCGTGCTGTTGCTCATGGTCTTTGCAACGTATAATGACTTGGTCAGGCTCTAGGGCCGGAACGGATCATCGGGACAGGCGCTGCCGCGAGACGATGCGCCCCGCACGCACGGGGACACGCGGGCAGAGGGGGTGAGAATGCCGCGAGCAAGTCTGGGGGCGCGCGCCCGTGCCATGTCGCGGGCCATATCTCGGGCCATGCCTCGGGCTGGCTCTCGGGGTGCGTTCGCGGCGCTGCTGCCGCTCTGCCTTGCCGCGGGCCTTGTGGCCGCGCTGGGGGTCGGCATCGGTCCGTCGCCGGCGATGGCGCAACCAGCGACCGTCGCAACACCCCCGAGCGAGGGGCAGCAGTTGAAGGTGCGCGGCAACCGGCGCATCGAGGTCGGCACGATTCTCGCCTACATGCAGATCACCGCCGACGCGCCGCTCACCGCCGAGTCGGTCAACCGCGGCGTGCGGCGCCTGTTCGACACCGGCCTGTTCCGCGACGTTCGCGTGTTCGAGGAGGGCGGGGCGCTGGTCGTCGAGGTGGCCGAGAACCCGTCGATCAACCAGATCGCCTTCGAAGGCAACGACGCGCTGTCGGACGAGGATCTGCAACAGATCATCGCCCTGCGCCCGCGGCTGCCCTTCACGCTGTCGGCGGCCGAAGCCGACGCGCAGGCGATGATCGAGGTCTACCGGCGCACCGGGCGCTATGGCGCCGAGGTCGAGCCGGTGATCATCGAGCGCCCCGAGAACCGCGTCGATCTGGTGTTCGAGATCGACGAGGGCGACATCACCGGCGTCAACTCGATCGACTTCGTCGGCAACGAGATGTTCTCGGACCGGCGCCTGCGCAAGGTGATCGAGACATCCGAGACCGGCTTCTGGTCGTTCATCCTGTCGGGCGACGTCTACGACCCCGACCGCCTCGAACTCGACAAGGAGTTGCTGCGGCAATTCTATCTCGAGCGCGGGCACGCCGACTTCACGGTGCTGTCGGCGACCGCCGAGCTTGCACCCGACCGCGAGGGGTTCTTCATCTCGTTCACCGTCAGCGAGGGGCCGGTCTACAATTTCGGCACGCTCGATGTGAACGTCTCGGCGCGCGGCCTGGAACGCGACGAGTTCCTTGCGCTGATTCCCGAGGACCTGTCGGGCACGACCTACAACGCGACGCAACTCGAAGCGATCGCCAACGAGATGACCGACCTTGCCGGGCAGCGGGGCTTTGCCTTCGTGCAGGTGCGCCCGCGGCCGACGCGCAATCCTGACGCACTGACCGTCGATGTCGTCTTCGACGTGGTCGAGGGCAACCGCATCTTTGTCGAGCGGATCGACATCCAGGGCAATACGGCGACGCTGGACCGCGTCATCCGGCGCGAGATCGACCTGATCGAAGGCGATGCCTTCGATGCGCGCCGGGTCCGCGACGCGCAGCGCAAGATCCGGGCGCTCGGCTTCTTCAGCAATGTCGAGGTCGAAACCGTCGAGGGATCGGCCGACGACCGCGCGGTTCTCAGGGTCAAGGTCACCGAACAATCCACCGGGTCGGTCAGCTTCGGCCTCGGGTTCTCGACCTCGATCGGGCCGATCGGCAACTTCGCGGTCACCGAGCGCAACTTCCTCGGCCGCGGCCAGACCGCGCAGATCGGCGTGACCGCGGCGGGCGACACGCAGGTCTACGACCTTCTGTTCAACGAGCCGCGGGTGCTCGACCGCGATCTCTCGGCGGGGTTCCGGCTGTTCTATCTCAGCGACGACCGCTCGGACGAGTCGTCGTTCAACCAGAACCGCGCGGGCCTGACCCCGAACGTCGGCTATCCGCTGGGCGAGAAGACCCGCATCGGGGTGCGCTACAGCCTGCTGTTCGACGATATCGAGGTCGACAACAGTGCCTCGCCCGCGATCCAGGCCGACGAGGGCGACCGGGTGACCTCGGTGGCCGGCTTCACGATCACCTATGACGAGCGCGACGACGTGCTCGAGCCGACCGATGGCTTCCTGCTCCGCTTCGAGCAGGATGTCGCCGGGCTCGGCGGCGACGCCAAGTTCGTGCGGACCCGCGCCACGGCAACCGGGTGGCAGGGGTTCTTCAGCAACGATCTGGTGGCGAGCCTCGAACTCGAAGGCGCGAGCATCTTCAATCTTGGCCCCGACACCCGGATCACCGAGCGGTTCTTCCTCGGCTCGGACAGCCTGCGCGGCTTTGCGCAGGAGGGGATCGGCCCGCGCGACATCGCTACCGACGACGCGCTGGGCGGCAACTTCATGGTGGCGGCGCGCTTCCAGGTGTCGTTCCCGCTGGGGCTGCCGGAAGAACTTGGCATCTTCGGCGGCGCCTTCCTCGATGCCGGCACGGTCTGGGGGCTCGATCGGACGTCGTTCGGCCCGCCGCCGACGGTGATCGACGACAGCTTCAGCCTGCGCGCTGCGGCGGGTGGATTGCTGTTCATCGACACGCCGTTCGGCCCGTTGGAGCTCAGCCTCGGCATCCCGCTGCTCGACAAGAGCTTCGACGAGGACGAGGTGTTCCGGCTGTCGGTCGGAACCCGCTTCTAGGCGGGTGGTGAGGATGTCGCCCCGCCCGGTCCCGCCGTGGCGCCGCCGCCTGCGGGCCGTGGCGCTCGTCGCGGTTGTGCTGGGCGCGGCGCCGGTCGGACCGGGCTCCGGGGGCGCAGACCGCGCGGCGGCACAGACCTCCCCCATCCTGATGGTCTCGCGCGGGCGGGTCCTCGAGGATGCGGCGGCGGCGCGGCATCTCTCGCGGGCCGAGAGCGTGGCGACCGAGGCGCTTCAGCGGGAGATCGACGCGGTCAAGGCCGCGCTCACGGCCGAGGAGGAGGAACTCACCCGCCTCCGCGCGACCCTGCCGCGCGATGCGTTCGACGCCCGCGTCGCTGCCTTCGACCAGCGCGTGCGCGAGGAGCGGCGGATGGCGCAAAGCCGCGCTGCCGCACTTCAGCGCGCGTATCGCGACGCGCGGCGCCAGCTTGTCGATGCGTTGGGCGGCGTGCTCGAGGAGCTGCGCCTCGAACTCGGCGCCCTCGCGATCCTCGATGCCGAAGGCGTTCTGGCCGTCGATCCCTCGATCGACGTAACCGCCCGCGCGATCGCGCTGTTCGACGACCGGATCAGCGTTCCGGTGGTGGTGATGCCGGTCGAGCCCGGCTCGCGATCCGCGCCGGACCGGACGCCCGAGATGGCTCAGCCGGTTCCAGGTCTGCACAGCCCGAACGGGAGCGGCGCCGACGCTTCAGGCCTCGACGAGTCCGCGGCACCCGGCCCTGCCGCAGAGCCGGGGAAACCGGGCGCGGACTGAGGAATCGCCGCCGCCGCCGCGCCGAAGGGGGCGGGCGCGACCCGCCCGCGGCATTCGCCCTTGACCTTGCCGCCGGGCCTTGCCATCAGACACACTCGCGGCGGGAAAGTGGCGGGGAGCGTCATGGAATTGGGTGTCGGAGCCGAGGGCAGCGTCGCCGATCTGGCGCGAATCAAGCGGATGATCCCGCACCGCTACCCGTTTCTCCTGATCGACAAGGTGGTCGGCATCCACTCGGGTGCGCGCGCCGTCGGCATCAAGAACGTCTCGGCGAACGAGCCGCATTTCGAGGGGCATTTCCCGGTCGAGCCGATCATGCCGGGTGTGCTGATCGTCGAGGCGATGGCGCAGACCGCGGGCGTGCTGGTGGTCGAGACGCTGGGCAAGATCGACCAGAACCTGCTGGTCTATTTCATGACGCTCGACAAGACCCGGTTCCGCCGCAAGGTCGTGCCCGGCGACGTGCTCGAACTGCATGTCAGCATCCTGCGCGGGCGCGGCAAGATCTGGAAATTCTGGGGCGAGGCCAAGGTCGCCGGCGAGATCTGTGCCGAGGCCGAATTCTCGGCAATGATCATCGACGAAACCGACGCGCGCCGCGGCGGCGGTGGTGCGTGAGCATCCATCCGACCGCGATCGTCGAGACCGGCGCGCGGCTGGGCACAGGCGTCCGCATCGGCCCCTATTGCGTGGTCGGCGCCGAGGTCGAGCTGGCCGATGGGGTCGACCTGATCAGCCATGTCGCGGTGGCCGGGCGCACCCGGGTCGGCGCCGGCACCCGGATCTGGCCGTTCGCCTCGGTCGGCCACCAGCCGCAGGACCTGAAATACGCCGGCGAGCCGAGCCGTCTCGAGATTGGCGCGGGCTGCATGATCCGCGAGCATGTGACGCTGAACCCCGGCACCACCGGGGGGGGCATGCTGACGCGGGTGGGCGACCGCTGCCTGTTCATGATGGGCAGCCATGTCGGCCATGACTGCCGGGTTGGGAACAACGTGATCCTCGCCAACAACGCGACCCTGGCAGGCCATGTCGAGATCGGCGATTTCGCGTTCCTTGGCGGGCTCTGCGCCGTGCACCAGTTCGTGCGGATCGGCACGCAGGCGATGGTCGGCGGCATGTCGGGGGTCGAGAAGGACGTGATCCCGTTCGGGTCGGTGATCGGCAACCGGGCGGAACTGGGCGGGCTGAACCTGGTGGGGCTGAAGCGCCGCGGCTTCGACCGCGACACGATCCACGCGATCCGCGCGGCCTATCGGATGATCTTTTCGGGCGAGGGCTCGCTCGCCGACCGCGCGACGCGCGCGGCCGAGGCATTCGCCGCGGTCGAACCGGTGCGGCTGATGACCGATTTCATCCTTGCCGACAGCGCGCGCAGTTTCTGCACCCCGCGCGAGGTCTGAGATGGCGGGCGCGGCCGGGGCAGGGGCGCGCGGCGGCCCGCCCGGCTGCCTCGCCATCGTCGCCGGGCGCGGCGCCCTGCCGCGGCGGCTGGCCGAGGCCCGGGCCGAGGCCGGTCTGCCCTATCTCCTGATCGTCTTCCCCGACTGCGAGGAGCCCTGGATGCTGGGCCACCCGCTCGAGCGCCATGCCTTCGAGCGGGCGGGGCGGCTGTTCGCGTCGCTGCGGCGTGCGGGCGTCGAGGCGGTGGTGTTCGCCGGTGCGATGAACCGTCCGCGCCTGCGCCCCTGGCGGGCGGACTGGACCGCGCTGCGGCTGCTCGGCCGCGCGCTCAGGCTGATGGCGCAGGGCGATGACGCCATGCTGCGCGGGTTCGGCGCGGTGTTCGAGGCGCGCGGCCTGCGGCTGATCTCGCCTGCCGAGGTGCTGGGCGAGGCGCTGTCGCTGCCCGCCGGCCCGCTCGGGCGCCTCGCCCCCGGTGCCGAGGACCTGGCGGATGCCGCGCGCGCGGCCGCGATCCTTGACGCGCTCGGCACGCTCGATGTCGGGCAGGGGGTGGTGGTGGCGCGCGGGATCTGCCTCGCCGTCGAGGCGATCGAGGGCACCGACCTGATGCTCGCCCGCGTCGCAACCCTGCCGGCCGAGCGGCGGCGCACCGCCGCGCCCCCCTCGGGCGTGCTGTTCAAGGCGCCGAAGTCGGGGCAGGACCGCCGGTTCGACCTGCCTGCCATCGGCCCCGCCACGGTCGAGAGTGCGGCGCGGGCGGGGCTGAAGGGGATCGTTGCTGCCGCCGGCGAGACCCAGTTGCTGGACGCCGAGGCGACGCGGGCGGCGGCCGACCGGCTG
>JAVVFE010000105.1:0-9155 GCA_032251175.1 Thermohalobaculum sp. | reverse complement strand
GTGGCCGCCGTGCCGGGCGCCGGGGCCACCTTGCCGGGCGATCTGCCGGGCTGCCCTCGTGTCGACCTGCGGGCCGGCCGGCTGGTCGATCCCGCGACCTGCGCCACGGTCGATCTTGCGCGCGGCGGCGGCGCGCCCCGGGTGCGGGGCCTGGGCCTTGGGCTGGCCGTGGCGGCCCTTGCCGCCTGCACCGCGCCGGAGATACCGGGGCAGGGCAGCTCGGATGTCACGCTCGAGCTTGCGGGGCGGGCAGATGCGCCGCTCATGATCGTGCTGCATGGCCCGGAGGGGCAGGCGGCGCGGCTGCGGCGGCTTGCGGCCTTCGGGCTGGGGGCCGAGGGCTGGACCATCGCCTGGCCCGACGCGCGCGGGCGCGGCTGGATGGACCCGGCGAGCGACGAGGCGGGGCGGCTGGGCGACCTGGCCGCGCGCCTTGCGGCGGCGCGGCTGGTCGACCCGGACCGCGTGGTGGTGGCGGGCTTCTCGGACGGCGGGCAACTGGCGCTGCGGCTGGCCTGCGAGCGGCCGGAGCTGGTGGCGGGGGTGGCGGCGGTGATGGCGAGCCTGCCCGAAGGCGCGCCGTGCCCCGATGGCGTGCCGGTGCCGGTGCTGATGATGCAGGCGACCACCGACCCGATCCTGCCCTTCGACGGCGGCACGGTCGCCCGGCCCGGGGTGCCCGAGGCCGGGGCGATCCGGCTGGCCGGGCCGGTGCTGGCGGCGGGCGAGACGGCGGCGATCCTCGCGCACCGCAACGGCTGCGGCGCGGCGCGGACGGTCGAGGTCCCCGACCTGTTCCCCGACGACGGCGCGCGGGTGGCGCAGCGGGTCTACGAGGGGTGCCGCGCGCCGACCGTGCAGGTCGTGATCGAGGGCGGCGGCCATGCCTGGCCGGGGACGCGGCTGTCCGCGGCGGTCGAGGCGGTGCTGGGCGCGCCGGTGCGCGACATCTCGGCGACGCTGGAGATCGAGGCCTTCGCGCGCGAGGCCGTGGCGGGGCGGCGGGGCGGGTGATACCCGTTTCCCCTGAGCCCGACTCATGCCGTGCTGACTGTGCTGCGCGCGCCCCGGGCCTGACCGGGCGCCTCGCGTCGTCAGCGGCGCGGTGCCCCGGCTCGGGGGCAGGGCGCAGCGGAAGTCCCAACGATCGGTTCCGATCAATGCAGGCTGGTATGAGCCCTGCGCTGGCCGTGCGCGCCCGAGGGCACGGTGCGGCGGCCCGGCCCGCTTGTCGTGAAGCGAACCCATCGGCAAGGCCCGTGCCGCCCCGGCCCCCCGGGGCGCCGCCGGGGGGATCGTGCGGCGCCTGATCCGTCGGGGTCCCGGCTCAGGGCCGGGACGGCGGGGTGAGGGGATGCGGGCCGAATGGGGCGAGGTGCGCGGGGGTCCGGCTCGGAGCCGCGACGGCGGGGATGCGGTCGGCGCGGTTGAGCGGCGCGCGGTCCCGGCTCAAGGCCGGGACGGCAAGGTTTGGAATGCAGGCGATGCGGTGCGGGCAGGGGTGCGGCGCGCGCGCCTGCCGCAGCGTCAGCGCATGGAGCGGCCGCGGTCGCGCCTTGTGGACATCGGCTGGAAGGCGACCAGCACATGGTGCTCGCAATACGGCTTGCCGCTGACCGAGGGCAGGCCGCAGAAGTGGAAATCGTCGTCGGTTGGGTCGCCGATCGGCCATTTGCAGGTGCGCTCGGTCAGTTCCAGCAGGTCGAGGCGCTTGGCCATCTTCTCGATCTCGGCCAGCGTCTCGCGCGCCTCCTCCTCCTCCGGGGTCGGCGGTCCGGGCGGGCGGGGCTGGGCCGCGTCGCGGATGGCGGGCTCGCGCCGGGGCAGTTCGGCCGGCAGGGTCTCGGGCGCGGGCTCGATGTCGGCGGCCGCAGCGGGCGGGGCCGACGGCTCGGCGGGTTCGGGCGCAGGCGCGCGGGCGCTGGCGGGTTCGGGCCGCGCGGGCACGGGGGGCGCTGCCGCCTCCTCGGGCGCGGCCTGGGCGCCGCCGGGCACGCGGTTCGACAGGCCAAGCCGGTGCACCTTGCCGATCACGGCGTTGCGGGTGACCCCGCCAAGCAGCTTGGCGATCTGGCTCGCGCTCATGCCGTCGGCCCAAAGCTCCTTGAGCTTCTCGACCCGCTCGTCGGTCCAGGACATTCAGAACTCCCTCATGGCGTCAAAACCGCAAGCCGGGCACCCGGAGGCGCCCGGCCTGACGGTCCGATCGGACGACCCCTATTGTAGACACTGGCGGGCGGGTTACAAGACGCCCCGGCCGGGCGGCAGACGGGAGAGGCGGATGCGTGGCGAGGAAAGCATGGGCGTGCGCCGGTTCGGGGCGGTGAACTGGCTGGGGCTGTGGACGCTCTATGTCCGCGAGGTGCGCCGGTTCGCCTCGGTCTGGACGCAGACCATCCTCGCGCCGCTGGCGACGGCCGCGCTGTTCATGGTGGTGTTCACGCTGGCCTTCGCCGGGCGGCGCGGCGCGGTCGAGGGGCTGCCATTCGAGGTGTTCCTCGCCCCCGGCATCCTGATGATGGCGGTGTTGCAGAACGCCTTCGCCAACACCTCGTCGTCGCTGGTGATCTCGAAGGTGCAGGGCAACATCGTCGACACGCTGATGCCGCCGCTGTCGGCGGGCGAGATCGTCGCCGGCTATGTCGCGGGCGGCGTGACGCGCGGGCTGGCCTGCGCCGTCGCGATCGGCGTGCTGCTGTTTCCCGCGGCGGGGGTGGGGCTGGCGCAGCCGGTCTGGGCGCTGGTGTTCGCGGTCCAGGGCGCGCTGATGCTGTCGCTGCTGGGGGTGCTGGGCGGCATCCATGCCGAGAAGTTCGACCAGATGGCGGCGCTGACGAACTTCGTGATCATGCCGCTGTCGTTCCTGTCGGGGACGTTCTATTCGATCACCGTGCTGCCCGAGCCGTTCCTGACGCTGAGCCACCTGAACCCGTTCTTCTACCTGATCGACGGCTTCCGCCACGGCGCGCTGGGGCAGTCGGATGCCAGCCCCTGGCTGGGGCTGGCGGTCGCCACGGTGCTGAACGCGGCGCTGTGGGCGCTGGCCTGGCGGTGGGTCGCGACGGGCTACCGGCTGAAAAGCTGATGGCACCGGGGGCGCCGGTCGGTGCGACCGGTGCGCTCGATTGCGGAGGAGGTGCGGCATGGACCGATTCACCGGCGGTTGCCTGTGCGGCAGCGTGCGGATCGTGGCGACGGGTCGCCCATACCGGGTCGGGCTTTGCCACTGTCTCGACTGCCGCAAGCATCACGGGGCGCTGTTTCATGCGTCCGCGGTGTTCCCGCAGGATGCAGTCACCATCGACGGCGAAACGCGCGACTATGCCGGGCGGTTCTTCTGCCCCCGCTGCGGCTCGCCGGTTTTCGGGCGCAGCGGAGACGAGATCGAGGTGAACCTCGGGTCGCTGGATGCCCCGGACCAACTGCGGCCCACATACGAGCTGTGGACCGTCCGCCGCGAGTCGTGGTTGCCGCCGTTTCCGCTGTCACGGCGATACGAGCGCGATCGCGACGCCACAGGCCGCGCCGAGGAATAGGTGGGGGCGCCGTCGCGGGGCCACGATGCGCCGGCGCCCGTGTGCCGGCCTCAGATGATCGCGTGGCGCACCCGGGCCGAGACCCATTCGCTGAACACCACGGTGGCGAGGATCACGATCAGGATCATCGTGACCTGCGGCCAGGCCAGCACGTTGAGCGAGGCCTGCAATTGCAGCCCCAGCCCGCCCGCGCCGACCAGGCCCAGCACCGCGCTCTCGCGGATGTTGATGTCCCAGCGGAACACCGAGATGCCCCAGAAGGCCGGGGCGATCTGCGGCCAGTAGCCATAGGTGAGGAGCTGCGCGCGGCTGGCGCCAGTCGACTCGATTGCCTCGATCTGGCTCGCGTCGGTCTCCTCGATCGCCTCGTAGAGCAGCTTGCCGACGAAGCCGATCGAGCGCAGCGCGATGGCGATGATCCCCGCCAGAAGCCCGGGCCCGAGGATCGAGACCAGCAAGAGCGCCCAGATCAGCGAGTTGATCGAGCGCGAGGCGACGATGATGAACAGCGCGACCGGCCGCGCGACCATCGCGCTGGGCGTGGTGTTGCGCGCGGCCATGAACGCCACCGGCATCGCGATGATCACCCCCAACATGGTGCCCAGCGTCGCGATGTTGAGCGTGTCCCACAGCGGCCACCACAGCTTTTCGACATAGCTCCAGCGCGGCGGGAAGGCGCGCGCGCCGATGTCGGCGGCTTGCGCCGGCGCGTCGAGCACGAACAGCCAGATGGTGTCCCTGGTCATGATCTGCCAGCACCAGACGGTCAGCGCCACCAGCGCGAACCATCCAAGCCACAGCATCAGCCGCGCCCGCGGGCTGCGCAGGTGCCAGACGGGTCCCTGGGCGGTCTGGGTCACCGGCATGTCACTGCACCCACTTGCGGATATGGCTGGACGAATATTCCGCCGCCATCACGATGGCGATGACGATCAGCAGCACCGCCCCCGCGCTGTCGTATTCGTAGCGGTCGATGGCGGTGTTCAGCGTCGCGCCGATGCCGCCCGCGCCGACGATGCCGATCACCGCCGATTCGCGGAAGTTGATGTCGAAGCGGTAGAGCACGAGGCCGATCAGGCGCGGCATCACCTGCGGCTGCACCGCGTAGTTCACAAGTTGCCCCCACGAGGCGCCGGTGGCGCGGATCGCCTCGGCCTGGGCCTCGTCGATGTCCTCGATGTCCTCGGCCAGCAGTTTTGAGAGAAACCCGATGGTGGCGAAGGTCAGCGTCAGGAACCCGGCGAAGGGGCCGAAGCCGAACATCGCGACCAGAAGGATCGCGATGATGATCTCCTGCAACGAGCGGCTGAGCGCGATGATCGCGCGGCAGAGGTAGTAAATCGGCCGCGGTGCGAGGTTGCGCGCGGCGCCGATGCCGATCGGGACCGAGATGATCACCCCCGCGACGGTCGCGGTCATGGTCATCGTCAGGCTTTCGACCAGACCCTGGCTGATGTCGCGCCAGCGGCTGGTGAAGTCGGGTTGCAGGAACCCCAGCACGAAGCGCCAGCCACGGTCGAGCCCCTCCCAGACCCGCAGCCAGTTCACCTCGACCGTGCCGACCGCCAGCACGAGATAGACCAGCGCGCCGGCGTAAAGGGCCCAGCGCAGCCGCGGGTCGCGGATCATGGTGGGCGGGCGGCGCCACTGGCGGGGATAGGCGGTGTCGGTCATGCGCGCGCCCTCAGACCATGCCTGCCATGCGCTCGGCGGCGTCGCGCTCGGCGGCGTCGTCCTCCTCCGAGGCGCGGCGCATGGCGGTCCAGTCCTCCTCGCCGTAGATGCGGGTCAGCACGCTTTCGTCGAGGGCCGTGGGGGGGCCGTCGAACACCACCTCGCCCGCCTTGAGGCCGATGATCCGTTGGGCGAATTGCTGGGCCAGCACCACGTCATGGATGTTGATGATCGCGGGCAGGCCGCGCTCGTCGCAGATCTCGACGATCAGGCGCATGATCTGGCGCGAGGTCTTGGGGTCGAGCGAGGCGGTGGGCTCGTCGACCAGCAGCAGTTCGGGGTCCTGCGCCAGCGCCCGGGCGATGCCGACCCGCTGGCGCTGTCCCCCCGACAGCGCGTCGGCGCGCTTGTCGGCATGGGCCATCAGCCCCACCCGGTCGAGCAGGCGGAAGGCGTTGGCGATGTCGTCGCCCCCGAACCGGCGCAGGAAGCTGCGCCAGAAGCCGACATAGCCGAGCCGACCCGACAGCACGTTCTCCATCACCGTCAGGCGCTCGACCAGCGCGTATTCCTGGAAGATCATCCCGATCCGGCGCCGCGCCCGCCTGAGCCCCGCGGCGGGCAGCGCGGTGATGTCGAGATCGTTGAGCAACACGCGCCCCTCGGACGGCTCGACCAGCCGGTTGACGCAGCGGATCAGCGTGGACTTGCCCGCGCCGGACGGACCGATCAGGCCCACGACCTGCCCCTTGGGCACCGTGAAGCTGACCGACCGAAGCGCCTTGTCGCCGGTCTTGTAGGTCTTGGTCAGCGCGTCGACGGTCAGCATGCGGCCCCCGGGGGTGTGGACTGGGATCTGGACTGGGAAACGAACGGGCGCGGGCGAATGGGCCCGCGCCCGCAACTGTCAGGCGTGACGCCTCACTGGCAGGTGTAGACGACGCCCGACGCCTCGTCGATCGTGCGGATCACCGCCCAGTTGTCCTTGAAGGTGATCGGGATGAACTGCGCCTCGCCCGACTTCGAGAACTCCTCGGCCAGCTTCGAGCCTTCCCACTGGAAGGTCGCGAAGGCTTCCTTGATCTTCTCCTGCAACGCGGGCGTGAGGTTGTGCGCCACGCCGTAGCCGGTGGTCGGGAAGGTCTGGGACTTGTAGATGGTGACCACCTGCTCGGGCTTGATCACCTCGCGCTGGATCATCCGGTGCATGACCGAGTTGGCGATCGAGGCGGCCGCGTAGTCCTTGTTGGCGACGCCGAGGATCGAGTTGTCGTGCTTGCCGGAGAACACCGCCTCGAAATCCTTGCCGGCCTCCATGCCGAATTCGGCCTTCAGCAGCGCCGAGGGCGCCTTGAAGCCCGAGTTCGAGGTCTCGGAGGTGAAGGCGAGGCTCTTGCCCTTGATGTCCTCGACCTTCTCGATGCCCGAGCCGGGATAGGAGATGATCTCCATCTCGTAGCCGAACGAGCCGTCGGCCGAGGCCATCATGGTGAAGGGGCGAAAGCCCGCGCAGGCCACCGCCAGCGGGTTCGAGCCGGTGTTGAAGCCCGCGATGTGCAGGCGCCCGGCGCGCATCGCCTCGATCTGGGCGGCGTTCGACTGCACCGGGAAGAACTGCACCTTCTTGCCGGTCAGCTTCTCCATATGCTCGAGGAAGCCCGACCAGACCTCGGCATAGACGGCCGGGTCCTCGACCGGGGTGTAGGCGAAGATCAGCGTCGAGGGGTCGACCTGCTTGGCGGGATCGCTGGGGATGTCGGCGATCAGGTCGCCGTCGGCGTCGGTGTAGCGGCTGTCGAGCTTGAACTCGGCCAGCGCGGGGGTGGCCGCCAGCGTCAGGGCGGCGGCAATGGCGGACGCGAAACGGATCATTGAGGGTTCCTCTCCCGAGACTTCAGCAATCGGCGCGATCTTGGCGCAAGAATTCAACCGGGTGAACAAAATTTAACAGTTTTGTGACATTCTGCGGCACGGCGCGCACCTGCCTGCGCGCGCGAAGATTTCCGATATACGGCAAGTGTTTGCGGAGATTTTGCGAAGCTGCGCCGACGCGGCGGCGGGGCTGGCGCCGGCATCGAGCACCCGATATTTGCGCTGTCGGCCGCCATATCGCGCGGCGTGGCGTGCAAGGCCGCGCGGCACCTGCCATCGGAGCGGGGGGGGGATTCGGCCTGCGGCGGCGCGAAGAGGCGGTTGAGGGGCGGCGCGGCTCCGACCTTCATGCACAATATGAAGTCATTAATTGGCGAGACGCCTGATTTGAAGCCTGCAAAATAGGCATAATCCGCATTATGTCGTAAAAATCGCCATATCCATTTGACCGCTTGGCCGCGCGCTGGCAGCGTCGTCACGCTCCTTCGCATCCGCAACAAACCGGCGCCGGCGGCACCGGCACGATGGATCGGGGGGTGTGTGACGACGGGGGACTTCCACATCACGCCCGCCGTCACACGGGTGCAACACGATGGCTGCAGGCGGGACATAAGCCGCCCGGCCGCGCCCGGCAATGCCCGCGCCCCGGCGGGGCACGCCGGCGCGACCCGGACGGCCGCGGGCCCCCGCGAGGAGAACACCATGAAGATGATGACACGGAGCGCCCTCGGCCTCGCCGCGCTGGCGGTTGCGGCCTTCGGTGCGGCGCCGCGCGCCACGGCGCAGGACGAGACCATCAAGGTCGGCGTCCTGCATTCGCTGTCGGGCACGATGGCGATTTCCGAGACGACGCTGAAAGACGTCATGCTGATGCTGATCGAGGAGCAGAACAAGAAGGGCGGGCTGCTGGGCAAGAAGCTCGAGGCCGTGGTGGTCGACCCCGCCTCGGACTGGCCGCTGTTCGCCGAGAAGGCGCGCGAGCTGATCGAGGTGTCGAAGGTCTCGGCGGTGTTCGGCGCCTGGACCAGCGTCAGCCGCAAGTCGGTGCTGCCGGTGTTCGAGGAGCTGAACTCGATCCTGTTCTACCCGGTCCAGTACGAGGGCGAGGAGAGCCAGCGCAACGTGTTCTACACCGGCGCCGCCCCCAACCAGCAGGCGATCCCGGCGGTCGACTACCTGATGGAGGCCGAGGGCGTCGAGCGCTGGGTTCTGGCCGGCACCGACTATGTCTATCCGCGCACCACGAACCGCATCCTCGAGGCGTATCTGAAGGCCAAGGGCGTGGCACCCGAGGACATCATGATCAACTACACGCCGTTCGGCCATGCCGACTGGCAGACCATCGTGTCGGACATCAAGAGCTTCGGCTCGGCCGGCAAGAAGACGGCGGTGGTCTCGACCATCAACGGCGATGCGAACGTGCCGTTCTACAAGGAACTGGGCAACCAGGGCGTGGCCGCGACCGACATCCCCGTCGTCGCCTTCTCGGTCGGCGAGGAGGAGCTTGCCGGCCTCGACACCGCGCCGCTGGTGGGGCATCTGGCGGCCTGGAACTACTTCATGTCGGTCGACACGCCCGAGAACGCGGCCTTCATCGACGCCTGGCACAAGTTCATCGGCAGCGAGGCCCGCGTCACCAACGACCCGATGGAGGCGCACTACATCGGCTTCAACATGTGGGTGAAGGCGGTCGAGAAGGCTGGCACGACGAACGCCGACGCGGTGATCGACGCGCTGATCGGGGTGGCGGTGCCGAACCTGACCGGCGGCTTCTCGGCGATGATGCCGAACCACCACATCACCAAGCCGGTGCTGGTGGGCGAGATCCAGTCGGACGGCCAGTTCGAGACGGTGTGGGAGACCCCCGGCCTCGTCGTCGCCGACGAGTGGTCCGACTACCTGCCGGACTCGGCGCCGCTGATCGCCGACTGGCGCGCGCCGATGTCCTGCGGGAACTTCAACACCAAGACCGGCCAGTGCGGCGGCGGCACCAACTGAGCCCCGCCTGACGCGCGCGGCCCGCGGGCTGTGCGCGCCCCTTCCCCCGCCCGCGGGGGAGGGATGGGGAGGGGG
>JAVVFE010000104.1:0-9188 GCA_032251175.1 Thermohalobaculum sp. | reverse complement strand
GCATCCGCCGCAGCCGCGCCGCCGAGGCGGCGGCCGCGCGCGAGGCGGCGGCGCGGGCAGAGATTGCCGAGGAACGGCCCGACCTGATCTGATGCTGCCGCCGCCGGCCGGTCAGGCAGCGTCGGCCATGACAGTCGCTGCCTGATCGGCTGCGAGCACTGCCTTGTCGGGCAGGGCCAGCCAGTCGCCGAGCGTCCGGTTCCACGCGTCGGGCCGAAACACCGTGTAGCCGCCCACCGGGTTGAGCGAGAGTTCTCCCAGCAGGAGCCGCCCGCGGTGGACGTAGAAATCGGCGCGCACCAGCGGCAGTCCCCGCGTCAGCATGCGCGAGGCTTCGATCATCTCGCCGAGCTGCTCGGGCCGGGGCGGCGGCGGCCCGAACGGCTTGAACATCTTGTAGGAGAACGGCAGCGGTTCCCAGTCCGGGCTCAGGAACAGGCTGCGCAGGTTCTGGTAGCGGCCCTCGCAATACTGGACGAAGCGGGTCTCGCCATTGAACACGAACAGCTTGTAGTCGGGGATGTCGCCGCCGCCGTTGTCGAGATAATGCTCGGCGATGATCCGCGAGGGCGAGGCCGCATAATACCACTCGCCCTTGTGGTCGGCCATGTTGGTCCTGACCCAGGTGTCGAGGCGGCGGCGTGCGGCCTCCTCGTCGATCGGCTCGCCGGGGCGCTTTATCACGTTCCACGCGCTGCCGTTCGTGACCTTCAGCGCATAAGCGTTGGGCAAAGCGCGGAAATCGACGGCGTCGGCGCTGTCCCAGACGGCGTGGAGGTCATTGAGCAGGTGGCCGAGGCCGTGGCGCTCGACATAGCCGCGCATGCGGAACTTGTCGGTGATCTCGCCGCAGACCGCGCGCCGGTCGTTGATCTTCAGCCAGCACATCTTCTCCGAGATCGTGCGCGGGTTCTCGAGATCCGGCCATGTGCCGAAGATGCGCTTGTAAGTGACACGGATCAGCGCCTCGTGGAAATCCATGCCCGGGAAGCGCAGCCGGGCCTCGATGTGACGGGTCGAACGCCAGCCCGAAGCATGGCGCGCCATGAGTCGCTTAAGTGTCCTGCGCATCCCGCTCTGCCTTGGCTGCCTCGCTCCGGAAAACGTGAACGGGCGTTACCGCAATTGGTTCCGCCGGTCCAGCGTCACAGGCTCTCGGGCCCGAACGACACCGGCAGCAGCGCGTCGAGCGCATAGCTCTCGGCCCGCCCGGCGGGATCGACCACCACGACCGTGGTTTCGGCCGTCGCGAATTCGCGGATGCGCTGGCGGCAGGCGCCGCAGGGGGTGGTCAGCCGCCCCGCAGGGCCCGCGACCGCGATTGTCCGGATCTCGCGCCCGCGACCTGCCACCATCGCGCTGATGGCCGACGCCTCGGCGCAGACGCCGCAGGGGTAGGAGGCGTTCTCGACGTTGCAGCCGACATGGATCCGCCCGGCCTCGTCGCGGATCGCCGCGCCGACCGCAAAGCCCGAATAGGGCGCGTGCGCGCGCGCGCGGATCGCCACGGCGGCGTCGATCAGTTCGGCATCGGTGGCGTCGCGCATCTCATCGCTCCTTGCGGTAGGGGACGCCCAGGGCGCGGGGGGGCACGGCGCGGCCGAAGAAGCCCGCCAGCAGCACCACGGTCGCGATGTAGGGCAGCAGCAGGATCAGCTCGACCGGCGCAGGCCCGATCAGCGGCAGGGTAACGCCCTGGAGCCGTGCCGCCCCGGTTTCGAGGAAGCCGAACAGCAGGCAGGCGCCGAACACCGGCCAGGGGCGCCACTTGCCGAAGATCATGGCGGCCAGCGCGATGAACCCCTTGCCCGCCGACATCTCGCGCACGAAGCCCGCGCCATGCGCCGTCGACAGGAACACCCCCGCGAGCCCGCACAGAAGCCCTGCGATCAGCACGGCCCGGTAGCGGATGAAGGCGACCGAGAGGCCCGCGCTGTCCACCGCCAGCGGCATCTCGCCGGTCGCGCGCAGCCTGAGCCCGAAGGTGGTGCGCCCCAGCAGCCAGGCGATCAGCGGCACGCTGAGGACCGCGAGGTAGACCGGCAGGGTATGGCCCGAGATCAGTTCCGCATAGAGCGGGCCGATCGCCGGGACATCGCCCAGCGTCTCTGCCCCCGGCAGGCGGATCGGGCGGAACCGCTCGCCCGCCATCAGCGGCGGCGTCTGGCCGCCCTGCCGGAACAGCGCGATCCCCGCCACCACCGTGCCGCCGGCGGCGAGGATATTGATCGCCACGCCCGAGATGATCTGCTCGCCCCGGTGCGTGATACAGGCAAAGCCGTGCAGAAGCGCAAGCGCCGCCGCCACCCCCAGCGCCGCGGCCATCCCCGCCCAGGGGCTGCCGGTCAGGCTTGCGACCGCGGCGGCCGCGAAGGCCGCGGCCAGCATCTTGCCCTCGAGCCCGATGTCGATCACGCCCGCGCGTTCCGACACCAGCCCCGCCATGGCGCACAGGATCAGCGGCGTCCCGAGCCTGAGCGAGCCGTCAAGGATGCGGAGCAGGTCGATCCACACCTCGGTCATGCCGCCCCCGATCCCGCTCCGGCCCGCAAGACGCGCGACAGCGCCGGGACGAACATCAGGGCCAGCGCGCCCGAGAACAGGATGATCAGCCCCTGGATCAGCACCACCATCTCGCGCGTGATGGTCTGGAACTCGAAATCAAGCTCGGCGCCGCCCTGATAGAGCGCGCCGAACAGCAGCGCCGCGAAGAAGATGCCGACCGGATGGTTGCGCCCCATCAGCGCCACGGCGATGCCGGTGAAGCCGTAGCCCGAGGTGAAGTTGAGCACGAGCCGGCCCTGCGCCCCGATGATCTCGTTCAACGCCATGCAGCCCGCGAGCGCCCCCGAAACCGCCATCGCCACGATCACCATGCGCGGCACCGCGATGCCGGCATAGCGCGCCGCCCCCTCGGAATGCCCGACCGCGCGCAGCGCATAACCCCAGCGCGTGCGCCAGATCAGCACCCAGACGCCGAAGGCCGCAACCAGCGCGATCACGAAGCTGAGGTTGAGTGGCGTCTGCGTCGCCGGGAAGCCCAGCCCCCGCGCGATGTCGTGCAGGAACGGCAGGCGCGCGCCTTCGGCAAAGTCGCGGGTCTGCGGCGAGCTTTGGCCCGCCCGCATCAGGGGCCCCGACAGCAGCGAGACCAGCACGCCGGCGGCGATGAAGTTGAACATGATCGTGGTGATGACGATGTGGCTGCCGCGCCGCGCCTGAAGCCAGCCCGGCACCACCGCCCAGGCCGCGCCGAACGCCGCCGCGCCCATGATTGCCAGCGGGATCAGGATCAGCCCCGGCAGCACCGCATCGAGCGCGAGGCACACCAGCGCCGCCCCCAGCCCGCCCATCGCCGCCTGCCCCTCGCCCCCGATGTTGAACAGCATGGCGTGGAACGCGACCGAGACCGCGAGCCCGGTGAACAGAAAATTCGTCGTGTAATAAAGCGTGTAGCCCAGCGCGCCGTCGTAGACGAAGGCGCCCTTCAGCATCACCGCCATCGCCTCGGCCGGGCTCTCGCCGATCAGCGCGACCACGGCGCCTGCCACCAGGAAGGCGAGGGCGATGTTGGCGAGCGGCAGCAGCCCCAGCTCGACCCAGCGCGGCAGGGGGGTCATGCGGCCTCCCCCTCGCGCACGCCCGCCATCAGCAGGCTCAGGCGGTGCGGGGTGGCCTCGGCGCGGTCCAGCGTGCCCTCGATGCGGCCCGCATTCATCACCGCGATGCGGTCCGACAGCGCCATGATCTCGTCCAGCTCGACCGAGACCAGCAGGATCGCGGCCCCCGCCTTCTTCATTTCCAGAAGCCGGGTATGGATGAACTCGATGGCGCCGATGTCCACGCCGCGGGTCGGCTGGCCGACCAGCAGGATGCGGGGCGCCTGCTCGATCTCGCGCGCCAGCACCAGTTTCTGCTGGTTGCCGCCCGAAAAACCCGAGGACCGCAGCCGCGGATTGGCGGGGCGCACGTCGAACCGGCGCATCAACTCCGCGCAATGGGCGCCAAGCGCGCGCAGGTCCAGAAGCCGCCCCGTCCCCGTCGCTGGGCCGTGGTGATAGCCCAGCACCGCGTTCTCCTGCGCCTCGAACGGCAGCACCAGGCCACGGCGGTGGCGGTCCTCGGGGACGTGGGCGACCCCCATCGCCCGCATCTCGGCTGGCTCGGCCGGGTGGGCGCGGTCGATCGCGCGGGGGCCGATGACGATCCGCCCCTCCTGCACCCCGGCGATGCCAGACAGCACGTCGAGAAGCTCGGATTGCCCGTTGCCCGAGACCCCCGCGAGGCCGAGGATCTCGCCTGCCCGCACCTCGAGCGAGACGTCCTTGAGCCGCGCCACCCCCCGCGCGTCGCGCCAGGTCAGCCCCTCGGCCCTCAGCGCCACGGCGCCCGGCACGGTCTCGACGCGGGAGACCTCAAGCAGCACCTTGCGGCCGACCATCAGTTCGGCCAGGTCCTCGCGCGTGGTGGCCGCCGTCTCACGGTGCGCCACCATCTCGCCCCGGCGCATGACCGAGACGCGGTCGGTGACCGCCATGATCTCGCGCAGCTTGTGGGTGATCAGCAGCACCGTGACCCCCTCGCGCCTCAGGCCGCGCAGGATCCCGAACAGCCGGTCGGTCTCGTCGGGCGTCAGCACCCCGGTGGGCTCGTCGAGGATCAGGATCTTCGCGCCCCGGCGCAGCGCCTTGAGGATCTCGACCCGCTGCTGCAACCCCACGGCCAGGTCGCCCACCTTCGCGTCGGGATCGACCTCGAGCCCGTAGGTCGCCGACAGGCGGATCAGTTCCGCCCGCGTCGCGGCCCGCCCCTTCGCCAGCAGCGCGCCGCCCTCGGCGCCCAGCATGACGTTTTCCAGAACGGTAAATGTCGGGACCAGCATGAAATGCTGATGCACCATGCCGATGCCGTGCCCGATTGCGTCGGCCGAGGAGCGGATCGCGACCTCGCGCCCGGCGATCTCGATGCGCCCCTCGTCGGCCTCGTAGAAGCCGTAGAGGATCGAGACGAGGGTCGATTTCCCCGCCCCGTTCTCGCCGATGATGCCGTGGATCGTGCCCGCTGCCACCTCGAGCGCCACGTCGCGGTTGGCCTGCACCGCGCCGAAGCGTTTCGAGATGCCGGTGAGCCGGACCGCCGGGGGCACCCCCCCGGCGCAATCTTCGGGTGTCACACTGGCCTCAGAGCGGGCAGGAGCCGGTGTCCTCGTAATTGTGGACCTTGATCGTGCCCGCGACGATCCCCGCGCGCGCGGTCTCGACGGCGGCCTTGATCTCGTCGGTGATCAGGCTCGCGTTGTTCTCGTCCAGCGCCCAGTCCACGCCGTTCTCGGCGAGCCCGAGGTTGCGCACGCCCGGCGTGAACTGGCCTGCCATCGCGTCCTTGAAGGTCTCGTAGGCCGCCACGTCCACGCGCTTGACCATCGAGGTCAGCACATGCCCCGGCGCGAGACCGTTCTGGTTCGAGTCGACGCCGATGGCGAGCTTGCCGGCATCGGCCGCCGCCCGGATCACGCCCATGCCGGTGCCGCCGGCAGCGTGGTAGATCACGTCGGCGCCGCGGTCGATCTGGCTTTGTGCGAGTTCCGCGCCCTTGGTCGGGTCGTTCCAGGCGGTGGGGGTGGTGCCGGTCATGTTCTGCAAAACCTCGGTGCCCGCGACCGCTTCCTTGGCGCCCTGCACATAGCCGCAGGCGAATTTGCGGATCAGCGGGATGTCCATGCCGCCGATGAAGCCCACCTTCTGCGTCGCCGATTTCTTCGCGGCGGCCACGCCCACCAGATAGCTGCCCTCGTGCTCCTTGAAGGCATACTGGCGCAGGTTCGGGCGGTCGAGCCAGCTCACGTCGATGATGGCGAATTGCGTGCCGGGGTTGTCGGCCGCGACCTTGTCGATGGCGTCGGCCTGCGCGAAGCCCACGCCCAGCACGATGGTGGCGCCGCGGCTGACCATCCGGCGCATGGCCTGCTCGCGCTGGGTCTCGTTGGTGACCTCGAATTCCATCACCTCGACGCCGGTCTCGTCCATGAACTGCTTGACGCCGGCCCAGACGCCCTCGTTGAACGACTTGTCAAACTTGCCGCCCATGTCGAAGACGACCGCGGGCTTGAACTCGGCGGCCGCGGCGGCGGTGGCGAGCGCGGCGAGGGCTGCACCCGCAAGAAGGCTGATCAGACGCATGTGAAGGCTCCCTGTGTGATCCCGCGGCATCGCGCGGGTTGATTATGCCTTGAGGCCGATCTCGCGCAGGCGCTGCGTGAGGAAGTCGTCCGCCGTGGTGCCGGGCTCGAGCACCACCTCGGGGCGCGGGTGGCAGAACATCGGCATCGAGAAGCGCGCGACATTGCGCGCCGCCGGCGGGTTCACCACGCGGTGCACGGTCGAGGGGTAGTGGCCGCCCGAGGCCATCTCGAGCATGTCGCCCGCGTTGATCGCCATCATCCCCCGGTCGCAGGGCACGGCGTGCCAGTTGCCTGCCGTGTCGCGCGCCTCGAGCCCGGGTTCCGATCCCGCCACCAGAAGCGTGATCAGGTTGATGTCGCCATGCGCGGCCGCCCGCACCGCGCCGGGCTCGGGGGCCTCGGTCAGCGGCGGGTAGTGCAGGATGCGCAGCAGGTTCTGGCGCGAGCCGTCCAGCATCTGCGGCAGGGGTTCCGAGAAGCGCGCGCGCACCTCCTCGGGCGTGTTGTCCTCGATCCAGCCCAGCAGCGTGCGCCCGATCGCGGCGAGGTCGTCGTGGAACGCCCGCGTCAGCGCCGCGAGTGCGGGCGGCACCCGGCCGTCGGGATAGACGTGGTAGAATTCCTTGAGGTCCTTGACCGGGCTGTCCTTGGCGTTTTCCGACTTGAACGGGAAATAACCGTCCTGCCGGTCCGGGTTCACCTTGTAGGCGAACTTCTCGTCCGAGGCGAAGAAGCGGCCCCAGGCGGCGTAGGCGGCCTCGATCCGGTCGGGCGTGATCGGGTGGTCGGTCAGCACGGCGAAGCCGGTCTCGCGCAAGGATCGCGCGAAGGCCGCGGGGGCCGCGGGGTCGGTGTAGGAGACGGTGCGGATCTGGAACATTGGCGCTCGCGCAAGGGCATCGGGGTGCGACAGTCTAGCCGCCGCCCGGGCTACGGCAAGCGGCCATTGGTGAGTGCCGCAAGGTAAACCGACATCACATCGGCCGATTTGACACCCAGGCAGGCACGGATCGCGCGCCCCGGGCCGCCCGGGCGGGTGCGGCCGATCTCGGGGCCCTCGGTCAGCACCTCGATAGTGGTGTCGCGCGTCTCGAACAGGCCGGGGTCGGTCAGCGCGATCACCGCCGTGGGGTCGTGCATGTAGCAGCCCTCGAACCCGCGGGTCTGCTGGTGGAAGGCGAAGTAGAACCGCGCCGCGCGCGCGAGGAAGCCGCCCGCCTGCGGCGCCGCCTGTGCGATGGCTTCGAAGTCGGCGGGGCTCGCGCGCACCGCCTCGGTGACGTCGAGGCCCACCAGCGTCACCGGCCAGCCGGCCGCCAGCACCGCCGCCGCGGCCTCGGGATCCTGCCAGATGTTGGCCTCGGCATGGGGTGTCACGTTGCCTGGCACGCCGACCGCGCCGCCCATCACGATCACGCCCTTCACGCCGCCGGCGATGGCGGGGTCGAGCGCCAGCGCCTCGGCAAGGTTGGTGAGCGGGCCCACGGCGACGATGGTGACCTCGCCCGGATGGGCTGCGACCGTCTCGCACAGGAACCGGGCTGCGCCGCGCGGGTCGGGGCTGCGGGCGGGCGTGGGCGCGGGTTCCGCCCCGAAGCCCTCGACACCGTGGACGAAGTCGGGATGCGGCTGGGGCGCGCGGATCAGCGGATGGCGCGCCCCCGCCGCCACCGGGCAGGGGTGGCGGGCCAGTTCGGTCAGCCACAGTGCGTTGCGGGTGGCCCGCGCCACCGAGACGTTGCCGAACACCGTGGTCAGGCCCAGCAGGTCGATGCGAGGGTCGGCCATCGCCAGCAGGATCGCCATGGCGTCGTCGATGCCGGGGTCGGTGTCGATGATGATGCGATGCGCCATGGGGCCTCTCAGGGATGGTCGGCGAGGAAGCGGTCGACCTCGGCGCCGGTGGGGATCGCGTCGGCGGCACCGGGGCGGGTCACGCAGATCGCCGCCGCCGCCGCCGCCCGGCGCAGGGCGCGGGCCACCGGCAGGCCCGCATCGAGCCCGGCGAGGAAGAAGCCGGTGAAGCAGTCGCCCGCGCCGGTGGTATCGACCGGCGTGACCGGGAAGGCCGGGGTCTCGGCCCGCTCCTCGGGTCCCTGATACCGCGCGCCGCGGGCGCCCAGGGTCACCAGCATGGCGACGCCCTCGGGCGGCCGGCCGAGATGGGCGGTGAGCGCCTCAGCCTCGCCCTCGTTGACCGCGATCAGGTCGGCATGGGGCAGCATGGCGGCGCAGGCGGCGGCGTCGAAGGGGGCGGCGGCATAGGCCACGCGCAACCCTTGCGCCTTCGCCGCGCGCGCCGCCTCGACCGCGCCGTTGGTCTCGTTCTGGGTGAGGAACCAGTCGCCCGGCCGGGCGCGGGCCAGCGCCGCGCGGATCGCGGCCTCGGGGATCGCGCGGTTGGCGCCGGCGTGGATGACGATCTGGTTCTCGCCCGCGGGGTCGACCAGGATCACGGCGTGGCCGGTGGCCTGCGGCACGGTCGCGACCGCTTCGGTGTCGATCTCGGCGGTGCGCAGCCGCGCGACTGCCCAGCCGCCATCTGCCCCCACGGCGCCGGCATGGACCACCCGCGCGCCCGCGGCGGCGGCGGCGAGCGACTGGTTCAGTCCCTTGCCGCCCAACCCCGCGGCATAGCCGGTGTCAGCCAGCGTCTCGCCCGGCGCGGGGAAGTGGGGCACGCGGTGGACGTGGTCGATGTTGATCGAGCCGAGATTGACGATGGTCACGCGATGCCCCCTGCCGCCGCCATGAACGCTGCCAGCCTGTCCGCGTCGAGCGCGCCGGCGGTGCGCACGCCCGAGCAGATGTCGAGCCCGAACGGCCGCACGCGGGCCACCGCCTCGGCGGCGTTTGCCGGCCCCAGCCCGCCCGCGAGGAACACCGGCAGGGGCGAGCGGCGGACGAATTCGGCCGAGACCTCCCAGTCGTGCACCCGGCCCGTGCCGCCCAGTTCGGCAGTGGCGGGGCGGCCGGAATCGAGCAGGAACGCCTGCGCGCCGCGCCC
>JAVVFE010000103.1:0-9193 GCA_032251175.1 Thermohalobaculum sp. | reverse complement strand
CCTCGCCAACTACATCGAGGCCTGCGGCATCGCCCCCTCCTCGCTGGTCGGTGCATTGGGCGCGCGCGCCGGGCTCTACGAGGCCGCGACGGTGCGGGTGAACCCCACGGGGAACATCTCGGTCTTCACCGGCTCGCACAGCCACGGCCAGGGGCACGAGACGACCTTCGCGCAGGTGGTGGCCGAGATGATCGGCTGCGACGAGGCCCAGGTCGACATCGTCCACGGCGACACCGCGCGTATCCCCTTCGGCATGGGCACCTACGGCTCGCGCTCGCTGGCAGTGGGCGGCTCGGCGATCGTGAAGTCGGTCGAGAAGATCATCAAGAAGGCCAAGAAGATCGCGGCCCACCTGCTCGAGGCGTCCGAGTCCGACATCACCTTCGCGAACGGCCAGTTCACGGTGGCGGGCACCGACAAGTCGATCGACTGGGGCTCGGTGGCGCTGACGGCTTATGTGCCCCACAAATACCCGATCTCGGAGATCGAGCCGGGGCTCGAGGAGACTTCGTTCTACGACCCGGCGAACTTCACCTACCCCGCCGGCACCTACATCTGCGAGGTCGAGGTCGACCCCGAGACCGGCGTGGTCGAGGTGCAGAGCTTCGTCGCCGCCGACGACTTCGGCAATGTCGTGAACCCGATGATCGTCGAGGGCCAGGTCCATGGCGGGCTCGCCCAGGGGATCGGGCAGGCGATGCTGGAGGGCTGCACCTATGACGAGGACGGCCAGCTCGTCTCGGCCAGCTACATGGACTATGCGATGCCGCGCGCGGCCGACCTTCCGAACTTCGTGGTCGACCACTCCTGCGCCACGCCCTGCACGCACAACCCGCTGGGCGTGAAGGGCTGCGGCGAGGCCGGTGCGATCGGCTCGCCGCCGGCGCTGGTCAACGCGGTGGTCGATGCCCTCGCCGGGCACGGGGTCACGCATATCGACATGCCGCTGAGCCCGCGGCGGGTCTGGGAAGCGATCCGGGCGGCGAAGCACTGAGGCGGCGTGCCGGACCCCCACCCCACCCCTCCCCCGCAAGGGGGGAGGGAGCCGCGGGTGGCGGGCCGGGCGCCCACCCCGAAAAACAGGGAAGACCCACATGTATGCATTCGACTACACCCGCCCCGCCAGCCTCGCCGACGCGATCGAGGCGATGAAGGGCGACGAGGCCAAGGCGCTCGCCGGTGGCCAGACGTTGATCCCGACGCTCAAGCAGCGCCTCGCCAGCCCCGCCACGCTGGTCGATCTTGGCGGCATTGCCGAGATCAGGGGCATCTGCCTCAAGGACGGGCTGGTCGCGATCGGCGCCGGCACCCGCCATGTCGAGGTGGCGACATCGGCCGAGGTCAACCGGCTGATCCCGGCGCTCGCGCATCTGGCCGGGCACATCGGCGACCCGCAGGTCAGGAACAAGGGCACGCTGGGCGGCAGCCTCGCGAACAACGACCCCTCGGCCTGCTATCCGGCCGCGGTGCTGGGACTGGGCGCCACGGTCCACACCTCGGCCGGGCGTGCGATTGCGGCCGACGCCTACTTCCAGGGCATGTTCGCGACCGCGCTGGACGAGGGCGAGCTGATCACCTCGGTCGACTTCCCGGTGCCCGCCAAGGCGGCCTACATGAAGTTCGTGCAGCCCGCCTCGCGCTTTGCGCTGACGGGCGTGTTCGTGGCGAAGTTCATGGGCGCCGTGCGGGTGGCGGTGACCGGCGCGTCCGAGAGCGGCGTGTTCCGCTGGGCCGAGGCCGAGGCGGCGCTGGGCGCGAGCTTCACAGCCAGCGCGCTCGATGGTCTGTCGGTTCCCGCCGATGGCATGATCGGCGACCTGCACGGGACGCCCGACTACCGCGCGCATCTGGTGGGCGTGATGACCCGGCGCGCGGTTGCGGCCGCGGCCTGAGGGCCGGCGACCGCCACGCCGATGACGGATGGCGGCGCAGGGATGCGCCGCCATTTCTCGTGGCATCGCGCGCGCCAATGGGTGCGACCTGCAATCTTGGCAGGCCGCGCGGGGCGCTTTAGACAGTTCCAATCAGTTCGGACCGCGGCCCGCCCGACGGGCTCGGGCGGGCGCGCGCCCCGGCGCCGGGGCGGACTGCCGGGGGGGGGCACGATGAGCGAGACGCACTGGCAGATCCGCGACCCGGATTTCGCAGCCCGCGTCCACACCTCGTTCGCGCGCCAGCATTTCATGACGCTGATCGGCGCGCGGCTGGCCGCCATCGCCCCGGGCGAGGTGACGATCGAGCTGCCGGTGCGCGCCGATCTCGAACAGCAGCACGGCTTCGTCCATGCCGGCGCCTGCTGGTCGATCGCCGATTCCGCGGCGGGCTATGCCAGCCAGACCCTGATGGCGGCCGCGGACGGGGTGCTGACGGTCGAGCTCAAGATCAACCTGCTGGCCCCGGCATCGGGCGAGCTGCTGCGTGCCCGCGGCCGGGTCGAGCGGGCCGGGCGGCAACTGATGGTCGGCCGCGCCGATGTCTATGGCGTGGCCGACGGGGCCGAGAAGCATGTCGCGACCGCCCTTGGCACCTTCATGGTGATGCCGGGGCTGGGGGACCGGCCGTGAACGCGCCCGCGATCCACCCGCTGACCCCCGACCGGCTGGCCGATTTCGAGGCGCTGATGGGGCCGCGCGGCGGCGCCGAGGGGTGCTGGTGCATGCTGTGGCGCCTGACCGCCGCCGCCTTCAAGGCCGGCAAGGGCGAGGCCAACCGCGACGCCATGCGCGCCCGCGTCGGCGCGGGGCGGCCGCCCGGGCTGCTCGCCTATCTGGACGGCGCGCCGTCGGGCTGGATCTCGGTCGCGCCGCGCGACGAGTTTCCGCGCCTTCAGGGCTCGCGCATCCTCGCGCCCATCGATGCGCGCCCGGTCTGGTCGGTGACCTGTTTCTTCATCGCGCGGCAGGCGCGGCGGCGGGGCCTCACCGTCGCCCTGCTCGACGCCGCGGCCCGCTTTGCCCGCGATCATGGCGCGGGGTGTCTCGAAGGCTACCCAGTCGATCCGGGCGGCGCACCCTATCCCGGAACCTTTGCCTGGACCGGCCTCGCCCCCGCCTTTCTGGCGGCGGGGTTTCGCGAGGTGGCCCGGCGATCCGACAAGCGCCCGATCATGCGGCGCGCGCTCGACGAGGACGACGATGCCTGAGACCCTGACCGGCCGCTGCCTGTGCGGTGCCGTGAGCTTCGAGATCGACCGCTTGTCGGAAGGCCCGGTCGCCTGCCACTGCCGCGAGTGCCAGCGCCAGAGCGGCAGCGCCTTCTGGGCCGCCATCACCGCCGGGCGCGACGCCGTGCGCATCGCGGGCGAGCGGCTGGGCTGGGTGCGGCTGTCGCAGGCGGCCTGGCGGGGCTTCTGCCGCGATTGCGGCGGCTACCTGTTCTGGCAGCCGGTGCAGGGCGACACGCTCGACATCGCCATCGGCGCGATCGACGGGATCGAGGGGATGCGGATCGAGGCGCATATCTTCACCGCCGAGGCCCGCCTGCCGATCCCCGAGGACGGCGGCGCGCCCCGCTTTCCGCACGGGCGCAAGGGGGTCGATTAGGGCGGCACTGGCACGCGAGGGCGGGCCTGCGCGGGTCCGATCCGCCGAAGGGGTGTGCTTTCACGCGTGAAAGAATAGGTAACGTGTTGATTTATATGTAAATCATCCGTGCATTAACTGAAAATCAACCCGTGTTTGGCGCGCCGGCGGGTGTCACCTCGCGCCATCGCTCACGGCGCGGCAGGGTGGCGCGCAGGGGATCGGATAATGCCGCGGCCGAGGGGGGACGCCTGAACCGGCGAGGCCCCGGCTCGGGGGCCGGGGCAGCGGGGAGTGCTGGGCCGGAGTGGCGGGAGCGCTGGGCCGGGGTGGTGGAGGAAGTGAGGCGCGGGCGGCGCCGGCGCGGGATGCTGGCGGGCCGGGCGATGCACGGTCCGGCGAGGCCCCGGCTCGGTGGCCGGGGCAGCGGAAAATGCGGGAGCCGAGGCGGTGAGGAGTGCTGGGCCGAGGCGGCGGGGAGTGGAGCGCGGCGGCGCGGGTGGCGCCGCGGCGCGGGGTCAGGCGGTCAGGCCCTCGGGTTCGGGCAGGCCGTTGGCGCGGCAGCAGGCGGTCAGCGTGTTGGCGAGCAGGCAGGCGATGGTCATCGGCCCCACGCCGCCCGGCACCGGGGTGATGGCGCCCGCCACGGCCGCGCAGCTCTCAAACGCGCAGTCGCCGACGATCTTGTGCCGCCCTTCGCCCAGGTCGGGTGCGGGCACGCGGTTGATGCCGACGTCGATCACCACCGCGCCGGGCTTCAGCCAGTCGCCGGTGACCATCTGCGGCCGGCCGACGGCGGCGACGACGATGTCGGCCTGGCGGCAGACCGCCTCGATCTCCCTGGTGCGGCTGTGCGCCACCGTGACCGTGCAACTGTCGCGCAGCAGCAGGTTGAACATCGGCTTGCCGACGATGTTCGAGCGCCCCAGCACCACCGCCGAGCGCCCCGCAAGGCTGCCGAAATGGTCGCGCAGCAGCATCAGGCAGCCCAGCGGCGTGCAGGGCACCATCGCCTTCTGGCCGGTGCCGAGCAGGCCCACGTTGGAGATGTGGAAGCCGTCGACATCCTTGGCCGGGTCGATCGAGTTGATCACGAGGTCGCTGTTCAGGTGCCCCGGCAGCGGCAGTTGCACCAGGATGCCGTGGATCGCGGGGTCGGCGTTGAGCCGGGCGATCAGCGCCAGCAACTCGGCCTCGGAGGTCGCGGCGTCGAGCCGGTGCTCGACCGAGTTCATGCCGACCTCGACGGTCTGCTTGCCCTTGTTGCGGACATAGACCTGGCTCGCGGGATCCTCGCCCACCAGCACGACCGCAAGGCCCGGGGTCAGCCCGTGCGCGGCCTTGAGCTGCGTCACATGCGCCGCCACCTGCCCGCGCACGGTGGCGGCAAAAGCCTTGCCGTCGATCAGTTTCGCCGTCATTCGGGGTGTCTCCTCGCTCGTCTCCCCGCCTTCAAGGGCGGGCGTTTCATCCGCGGCCGCGGTAGGGGGCGACGCCGGGGTCGGGCAGCCAGACGCCCTCGGGCGGCGTGCCGGTCTGCCAGAACACGTCGATCGGGATCCCCCCGCGCGGATACCAGTATCCCGCGATCCGCAGGTAGCGCGGCGCCACGGCTGCGACAATCCGGCGGCCGATATCGACGGTGCAGCCCTCGTGGAACGCGCCATGGTTGCGGAAGCTGAACAGGAACAGCTTGAGCGACTTCGATTCGACCAGCCACTGGTCGGGGACGTAGTCGATCACCAGATGCGCGAAATCGGGCTGCCCGGTGACCGGGCAGAGCGAGGTGAACTCGGGCGCCGTGAAGCGGGCGACATAGCTCGTGTCCGGGTGCGGGTTCGGCACCGGGTCGAGGCGCGCGTCCTCGGGGCTGGCGGGGATCGCCGCCGCCTTGCCGAGCGTGGTATGGGAGAGGTCATGATCTGTCATGGCCGACCAGATAGCGGGCCCGCGCGCGGCAGGCAATCGCGGCCTGCGCGCGGGGCTATTTCAGCACGATCCGGTGCGACCAGACCTTGCCGTCCGAGATCACGATGTCGTTGAAGCCCAGCAGCTTGGCGAGGTCGAACCAGGTGGCCGAAGTCGCGAGGTTGGCGCGCTGGAAGAAGTCGGTCGCGCGGGCATTCGCGGTCAGTTGCGCCATGACGGCGCGCGCGCGGTAGAGCGTGGCGAAGATCTGGTCGTCGAGCGCCACGATGATCATGTGCTCGGCCTCGCTGCCCTTGGCGAAGATCGCGAAGCGCGGATTTTCCGGGGCTTCGAGCTGGGCCTTGGTGATCTGGGTGATGAAGTTGACGCGCACCGACCGCTCGGCCGGCGGGGCGCCGGCGATGTCGCGCTCGAACTTCTCCTCGGAGCCGATCGGCGGGTAGTAGTAGTCGCCGTTCTCGGCGGCGCCCGCGAGCGGCATCAAGGCGACGAGGGCGGCGAGGAGGACAGTCGCGGCGCGGATCATGGCAGGTCTCCATCGTGACGGGCGCTGCGAGGATGGCGCGCCCGGGCGCACGGAACAAGTGCCGGCGCGCGCGCCGCGCGCACACGTTCGGGCACGATCGCGTCAGGGCCGCGATCAGAGATGGGCATAGAGCCGCTGCGGCGGCACATGCAGCCGCGCCCGCTCGCCCAGCCGGATGGTGCCCGGGTGCTCGACCCAGCCGGTCACGCCGCGCCGGCCGCGCGCCACCTTGGCGAAGGCCATGCCGTGGCCGGGGTGGTGGCCCTCGATCACCTCGGCCGGGAAGCGGCAGGGGCCGTTCTCGGTGTCGATGGTGAGGGCCGCGCCGCCCTCGAAGATCAGCCGCGAGGCGGGCGGCACGGTGGTGAAATCGGGGATGCCGCTGACCACGAGGTTCGCGCCGACCCATTCGGGGGCGAGGCGCGCGATGCCGAGGTCGGCGGCGATGGCGGCCAGTTCCTCGGCCGACAGGATCGACACCTGCCGGGTGTTGCGGATCGGGGTGCCGCGCACCGGATACTGTCTGAGCACGCGCGAGCAGGAGGGCCGCGTGAGCCCGCCATGGCATTCGCCGGCGAGCCCCTCCCACCCCGCCTCGACGGCATCGAGCGGGTCGGAGCAGAGCGTCACCGCGCGGTCGCGCACGACGCCGAGGAACGTGACGGTGGCGTAGAGATCGGTCGGTGTCAGCATCATACCCCCTCGCGCGCCAGGGCGCGCCACGCGATGTCGCGCCGGCAGAACCCGCCGGGCCAGTCGATCAGGTCGACCGCGCGGTAGGCGCGGGCGCGGGCCTCGGCAACGGTGGCGCCGGTGGCGGTGACGTTCAGCACCCGCCCGCCATTCGCGAGCACCCGCCCGCCTTCGGCCTTTGTCCCGGCGTGGAAGACGGTGACGCCTTCGACCGCGCCGGCAGCGTCGAGGCCGCGGATTTCCGAGCCCTTGGCATAGCTGCCGGGATAGCCCCGGGCCGCCATCACCACGGTCAGTGCCGGGTCGGGCCGCCAGTCGAGCGTGATCCGGTCTAGCCCGCCGGTCGCGCAGGCCATCAGCGCGGGCACGATGTCGGAGGCGAGGCGCAGCATCAGCACCTGGGCCTCGGGATCGCCGAAGCGGACGTTGAACTCGATCAGCCGCGGCTCGCCCGCCTCGATCATCAGGCCGGCATAGAGCACGCCGCGATAGGGCGTGCCGCGGCGCGCCATCTCGGCGATCACCGGGCGCACGATGCGGGCGAGCGCCTTTTCCTCGACTTCGGGGGTCAGGACCGGGGCGGGCGAATAGGCGCCCATGCCGCCGGTGTTGGGCCCCTCGTCGCCGTCGAAGGCGCGCTTGTGGTCCTGCGCGCCGGCGAGCGGCAGCACGCTCTCGCCATCGCTGAGCACGAACAGCGAGGCTTCCTCGCCGGTCAGGAATTCCTCGATCACCACCTCGGCGCCGGCCGCACCGAACGCCCCGCCCAGCATGTCGTCGACCGCCGCCTCGGCCTCGGCCAGCGTGGTGGCGACGACGACGCCCTTGCCCGCCGCAAGCCCGTCGGCCTTGACCACCACCGGGGCGCCGGTGCGGGCGAGATACGCCCTGGCGGCGGCGGCATCGGTGAAGCGGGCCCAGGCGGCGGTGGGGGCGCCGCAGGCATCGCAGACCTGCTTGGTGAAGGCTTTCGAGGCTTCGAGCCGGGCGGCCGCGGCCGAGGGGCCGAACACCGGCACGCCGGCCGCGCGCAGCACATCGGCCACGCCTGCGGCCAGCGGTGCCTCGGGGCCGACGATGACGAAGCCCACGCCCTCGGCCCGGCAGAAGGCTGCGACCGCCGCGCCGTCCTCGGGGTCGAGCGCGATGCAGGTCGCGACCGTGGCGATCCCGGCATTGCCGGGGGCAGCAAAGACCGCCTCGACCAGCGGGCTTTGCGCCACCTTCCACGCCAGCGCATGCTCGCGCCCGCCGCCGCCGAGGATCAGAACCTTCATCGTGCCGCTCCCGCCTGCCCGCCCCGCCTGCCCGCCTCGCGGCTCCCCTAGCACGGGCGGGCGTGGCGGCAAAGCGCGGGCTGGCGCTTTCCCCCCTTGCGCGCGGCGCCCGGGCGGGGCCACCTTGGAGCGCCGCCGCAGCCGATGGACGCCCCCGCCGATGAGCCTGATCGACGACAGCCCCGAGGGCACCAACGCGCCCGAGGTCACGGTCTCGGAACTGTCGCGCGGCATCAAGCGCACGCTCGAGGGCGCCTATGGCCATGTCCGGGTGCGGGGCGAGCTGGGGCGTGTAATGTTTCATCGCAACGGGCACTGCTATCTCGACCTGAAGGACGAGGGCGCGGTGCTGGCGGGGGTGATCTGGAAGGGCGCGCTGGGCGGGCTTGAGATCCGGCCGCAGGAGGGCGACGAGGTGATCGCGACGGGCCGGATCACCACCTTCCCGGGCCAGTCGAAATACCAACTGGTGATCGAGGCGCTGGCCTATGCCGGCGAGGGCGCGTTGCTCGCGCGGCTGGAACGGCTGCGCAAGCAGCTTGCGGCCGAGGGGCTGTTCGATGCGGCCCGCAAGCGCGCCCTGCCCTACCTGCCGCGGGTCATCGGGGTTGTCACCTCGCCCACCGGCGCGGTGATCCGCGACATCCTGCATCGGTTGGCCGACCGCTTCCCGGTGCATGTGCTGGTCTGGCCGGTGGCAGTGCAGGGGCCGCAGGCCGCACCCCAGGTCGCGGCCGCGATCCGCGGGTTCGATGCGCTGGCGCCGGGCGGGCCGGTGCCGCGGCCTGACGTGCTGATCGTGGCGCGCGGCGGCGGGTCGGTCGAGGACCTGTGGGGCTTCAACGACGAGGCGGTGGTGCGCGCGGTCCATGCCTGCCGCATCCCGGTGATCTCGGCCGTCGGGCACGAGACCGACACCACGCTGATCGACTTCGCCGCCGACCGCCGCGCGCCCACCCCCACGGCGGCGGCCGAGATGGCGGTGCCGGTGCGGGCCGATCTGGTGGCGGCCGTGGCAGGCTTCGAGGCCCGGCGCAAGGCGGCGCTGGCGCAGATGCTGAGGCAGAAGGCCCAGCGCCTGAGCGACATCGCCCGCGCCCTGCCCCGCCCGGTCGAGATCGTCGAGACCCGCCGCCAGCGCCTCGACCTCGCCGCCGCGCGCCTGCCGCGCCCGGCCGACCTGATCGCGGCGCGGCGCCAGCGGGTCGAGCTGCTGGCCGCCCGGCTGCCGCGGCCCGAGCGGATGA
>JAVVFE010000102.1:0-9193 GCA_032251175.1 Thermohalobaculum sp. | reverse complement strand
ATGCGGCGGGGGCACGGCCTGCGGCGGGGCGGCGCCATTCGGCGGGGCAGCGCCTTGCGGGGCGGCGCCATGCGGCGGGGCGGCGCCTTGCGCCGCGGTCCCGCCGTGCAGCGGGGCGGCGGCCTGCGGCGGGGTCGCGGTCGGCGTTGATGCGGCACCTGGCGCCGTGGCCGCGCCCTGCGGCGGCGGCGGGGTCCCGGGCGCCGCCCCCGGCTGCCCCGCGGCCGGCAGCGGGCTGCCCGGCGCGTCGCCCGGCGCCTCGCGGGGCGGCGGCGCGTCGCACCCGCCGGGCGTCTGTGTCATGGCCTTGCCCCGAGGCGGGCCGGCACCGCTTCGCCGCGCTCGACATCGGCCAGCGTCTCGCGCGCGCGGATCAGCTCGGGCGTCCCGTCGGGCGCCACCAGCACCGCCGCCGGGCGATAGCTGATGAACTGCATCGACTGCACCTCGTTATAGGCGCCGACCGGCCAGAGCGTCAGCAGGTCGCCCGCATCGAGCGGCGGCAGCTCGACCCGGCTGCGGATCACGTCGATCGCCATGCACAGCGGCCCATACAGCGCCGCCGGCAGCGGCGGCAGGTCGCTGTCGCGCGCGGGCAGCGCCTCGATCCGGAACCAGGCCGCGGTGTAGAGCAGGTTCACGCCGGCATCGAGCACATAGCCAAGCCGCGCCGCGTCGCTGATCAGCATCTGCTCCTTCATCGCGATGGCGCCCAGATCGTTGCCCGCCGCAACCGCAATGCCGGCATCGCGCACCGCCACCACCCGGGTGATCAGATGGCCGGCATCGTCGATCAGGTGGCGTCCGGTCTCGAGCCGCAGCAGCGGGCGGCGCTTGGCCGGCAGCCGGCGCAGCACGGCGGTGATGGCATCGGCATACGCCTCGATCGGCGGCACGACGCGCTCGGCCGGTCCCGGCATGGCATGCAGCAGGCCATGCGAGGGGAACCCGCCGCCCAGGTTGAGGCAGGGCACCAGGTGGCCGTGCTCGGCCTCGATCTCGTCGCGCAGCGCCGCGAGCTTGCGGGTCGCAACGCCATAGGCGCCGGGCGACAGCACATAGGTGCCGATGTGGCTGTGCAGCGTGTGCAGGCCGAGGCGCGGATTGCCGATCACCCGCGCCGCCGCCCGGGCCGCCTCACCATTGCCCAGCGCAAAGCCGAAACGCGACCACACCGGCTCGATGCCGCAGTCCATCCAGATCCGCAGCCCCACCCGGATCGGCCCGGCGGCGTCCTCGGCCAGGTCCTCGATGCGCGCCAGCTCGTCCCAGTTGTCGATCTGGATCAGCGCGCCGTCGGCGATCGCCCGCCGCAGGCTGGGCTGCGACTTCCAGGGACCGTTGTAGACGATCGCGGACCCGTCGAAGCCCTGGGCGCGGACCTTGTCGTATTCGAACTCCGAGACGACTTCGGCGCCCCAGCCCTCGTCGCGGAACACCGCGCAGATCGCGTTCAGGTAGTTGGTCTTGACCGACCAGACAAAGCTGACGTCCGGGTACCGGCTCTCGAATGCTGCGCGCATCGCCCGCGCCCGCTCGCGCAGGGTCTGCTCGGCGTAGACGAACAGCGGCGTGCCGAACCGGGCGGCTAGCGCCTCGACCGGCGCGCCACCGATCGCGCGCAACACCCGCGCCTCGCGCACGCGGGCAAAGCCGCTGCGGTCGGCCGCGGCCTCGATCGGGCGCGCGCCCAGTTCGGCGCTGATCGACGGCGGCGCGTAGCGGCGGTTCATCGGACCCTCCCGGCGTCGTGGTCCTGCACCAGCGGATCGCGCGCGCCCGCGGTGCTCAGGCGGGCGATCTCGGCGATGTCGGTGACCTGGTCGATGCAGTGGCGGATGAACATCCTGCCCGCCGGGCAGGATCCCAGCGGCGTCGGCGGCTGGCCCAGGGCGCGCTCGACCAGCCGCCCCGGCAGGTCGCAGCCGATCTGCGCCGCGAAATCGGTCCAGGCGGGAAAGCGCGGATTCATCTCGAACAGCATGTGCGGCTGGCCCGGGGCCTGCACGAATTCGACCTCGAACGGCCCGCGCCAGTTGAGCCGGGCGATCACGCAGCGCATCAGGTCCTCGAGCGCGGGGTCCTCGACCACCACGCCGGCAAAGCCCTTGCCGAGGCGCGAGCGCATCAGCTTGCGGATCGCGCAGAACCCCTCGATCCCGCCGGCGCCGTCGCCCAGACCCACGACGTTGTATTCTTCGCCGACCACCGCCTGCTGCACCAGCACCGGGCCGCCCCAGACGGCATGGATCTGGGCGAAGGCGGCATGGAATTCGGCCACGGTGTGGACACGGTGGGCACCGTAGAGCTGGCCCTTGACGTAGCAGGGATAGCCGATCCGCTCGGCATGGCCGGCCAGGGTCAGGGCGTCATGGGCATGGGCGGTGCGCGGCGCGGGCACGCCGATCTCGTCGCACAGCGCCGCCAGGTTGGTCTTGTCGCGATCCTCGAACTGGTGCAGGTCGGGCAGCCACAGCCGCACGCCCAGCCGGGCCAGATCGTCCTCGATCGCGATGTAGTTGGCGATCTCGGTATCCAGGCAGGGGATGATCAGCTCGATCCCCTCGCGCTCGACGATCGGGCGCAGGCGGTGCATCAGCGCCTCGGCGCCGGTCCCCGGATAGGGCAGCAGATAGGCCGCGTCGAGCCGGTCGCCGCCGACGCTGCAGAACCCGCTTTCCATCGGGTCGTATCCCAGCCCCACCAGCCGCACCTGCGGAAACTTGCGGCGCAGGCTCATCGCCACCGAGCCGCCCGGCTGCGGGCTCTCGCCGCGGTGCATGCCGGTCAGGGCGACGACCGGTCCATCGGCTCTCGCGTCCTTCACGACCGATCCCCCGCATGCAGCCTCAGAACGGCAAGGTCGTTGAGGAACAGCTCGGCGTCGCGCACCGCGCTCTCGTGGCCGATGCCGTATTCGCGCTCCAGCAGCCCGGGCAGCGCATCGCGCGCCATGCCGCCCTCGAGCGCGCGCAGCACCAGCGCGGCCGACGAGTTCAGCCGGTGGAAATGGCCCGACACCCGATCGAACACGACCTGGTCCTGATAGAAGATCAGGCGCGAACGCCGCCCGGCAGGCTTACTCTCGGTCATCATGCACTCCCTGCCTGCTGCGTCCCGACCCGGCATCGCCGGTGTAGGACACCACACGATTCGGGCAGCATGCAGGCATCACGCCACAACACGCACCCCGCAACCATGACGGATGTGATCAAATAGCGCCACTACCTTTGCGAGTATTGCAATTCCGCACCGCTCAGCGCCAGTTTGCGACGCTGACCCGCCATTGCCTTTGATGTTCGTCAAGATACGCGCATCCTTGACCGGACATTCTGCCGCAGGAGGGCACAAGTGGCCCATTCCGCGGCTGCGCTTGACGTGCGTCAATGACAGCCAGGCGTGGCGCACGCACCAGTCGGGATACAGTTTTGTCATTGGAGTGCAGATCATGACCGAGTTCTCGCGCATATCCCGCCGCGGCACTTTCCTCGCCACCAGCGCCCTTGCGGCCCTGCTCGCATCCGCCTGCACCGGCGCGCTGAACGAGACCACGTTGCGCGCCGTGCCTCATGCCGACCTGGTCAGCATCGACCCGATCGAGACCACGGCCTACATCACCCGCAGCCATGGCTACCTGGTCTACGACACCCTGTTCGCCTACGATCAGGCGTTTCAGCCCCAGCCGCAGATGGTGGACACCTGGAGCAGCTCGACCGACGGCCTGACCTGGACGTTCCGGCTGCGCGATGGCCTCGAATGGCATGACGGCAAGCCGGTCACCGCGGCCGACGTGGTCGCCTCGCTGACCCGCTGGGGCAAGCGCGACGGGCTTGGCCAGACCCTGTTCGCCCGGGTGGCAAGCCTCACCGCCGACGACGCGCAAAGTCTCACGATGGTGCTGAGCACGCCCTATCCCGACGTGCTCGACGCCCTCGCGAAGATGTCGTCGAACGTGCCGTTCATCATGCCCGCGGCGGTGGCGGCGACCGACCCGTTCACCGAGATCGCCGACCCCACCGGCTCGGGCCCGTTCATGCTCGACACGGCCGCAACGAAGCCCGGCGAGCGCGTCGTCTATGTGCGCAACCCGGACTATGTGCCGCGCGCCGAGCCGACCTCGCTCGCCGCCGGCGCCAAGGTGGCGAAGGTCGACCGGATCGAATGGCTCCACTACCCCAATCAGGAGGCCGCGGTCGATGCGCTGCTGAAGGGCGAGGTCGACTATCTTGAGTCGCCCTCGACCCGGCTGGCCGCCAAGCTGAAGGACCAGCCCGGCGTCACGGTCGCGTTCACCGATCCGCTGGGCAATGTCGGCATGGCGGTGTTCAACCACAAGGTGCCGCCCTTCGACCAGGCCTCGGTGCGCCGGGCGGTGCTGATGGCGATCGACCAGGAAGCCTACATGACGGCCGCCCTGGGCGATCCGGTGTTCTGGCGGACCTGCTATTCGATCTACCCCTGCGACACCGAGTATGCGACCGAGGCCGGCAGCGAGATCATGCAGACCGCCAGCCTCGACGCCGCGCGCAAGGCGCTCAAGCGGTCGTCCTACGAGGGCACGCCGGTGGTGATCCTCAAGCCGGTCGACAACCCGGTGCTGGCGGCCTTCACCGACGTGACGGCCGAGCGGCTCGCAGCCATCGGCATGACCGTCGAGGTCGAGGAGATGACCTGGGCCGAGCTGATCGACCGGCGCGACCGCAAATATCCCGACGGCGACACGCGCTGGAGCATGTTCCACACTTGGTGGATCGCGGCCGACCTGATGGACCCCAGCCGGGTCGCCTTCTCGGGCCAGCCGGCGACCGGCTGGATCGGCTGGCCGCTCTCGCCCGAGGTCGAGACGCTGCGCAACAGCTTCGCCTCATCGACCGACGCGGCCGAACGCCAGGCGATTGCGGCGAAGATCCAGGAGCAGATCTACAAGAACGCCACCTTCGGGATTCTGGGGCAGTTCTACGAGCCGATCGCCTTCCGGAACACCGTGACCGGCCTCCAGTCGCCCATCCAGATGTATTACAATCTGGGTCTTGCCGACTGAGATGCCCCGGGCGGCCTGCCCCCCCGGGCAGGCCGCCGTTCTTCCCGCCATCGCCCTTGGCCGCCGCCGCCCGCAGCCCCGCTGCGGGCGATTCATTGTCTGTTCATGATTTTTGCGCTAGGCTAGCCTTGGTGGTGTGCGAGGGGTCCGTGCTTGCAAAGGACTGTCGCGGGGGGTGATCCCTTCTCGGTAGCGTTCGTGCCCGTCGGACGGGCATTTCCGGAAATCCTCGCACTCTGGGGAGCGGCCGGCAGGTCTTGACCTGTCCGCGCCGGATGGGAACGGCCGGCAGGCTCATACCTGCCCGTGCCGTGCAGGGGTGGGGTGCGCGGATGATTCTGCGACGTCTTGGCTTGCGCCCGGGCAACGGGCGTCGCGGCATTGCCTGGCGCAGCGCCGCAGCCCTGGGCCTGAGCGCCAGCCTGATGCATGCCTCCGGCGCTCCGGCGCAATCCAGGGGCGACCTGGTCAGGATCGCGGCAAGCGGCAGCGCCGTCTCGCTCAACGCCGAACTGGTGCGGCCCGCGGGTCCGGGCCGTTTCCCGGCGGTGATCCTGATGCATGGCTGCGGCGGCTGGCAGCCGGCGGTGCTGCACGCGCTGCGCCAGCTTGCGCGCGAGTTGCGCGACCAGGGGCATGTCGTCCTGAACCTCGACAGCTTCGGGCCGCGCGGCCTGGACGGCGGCGTGGTGTGCGAGAGCTTCGAGCGCCTGCGCGAGGCCCGCGAGTTCCGCACGCAGGACGCCTTCGATGCGCTCGCCCACCTTCAGGGGCTCGATTTCGTCGATCCCGCCCGGGTCTTCCTGATCGGCCAGAGCAATGGCGGCTCGGTCGCGCTCAAGGCGGCCGAGGCGGGCGCGTCACGGCGCTATGGCCGCGGCGGTCCGGGCTTTCGCGGCGTCGTCGCCTATTATCCCTGGTGCGATGCGCTCGGCACCAGCCGCCCCGCGCTGGAAGCGCCGCTGGTGATCTTCGGCGGCGCCCGCGACGACTGGGTGCCGCCCGACGGCTGCCGCCGCTTCCGGGCCAGCGGCGCGGCGCTCGAGGTGCGGATCTACCCGCGCGCCGCCCATTCCTTCGACCTGCTGGCCCCCGAACACCGCTATCTCGGCAAGCTGGTGGGCTATGACCGCGAGGCGACCGAGGACAGCCGCCGCCGCATTCTCGATTTCTTCCGCACGGCGATCCGCGAGGGGTAAGCCGGCCGGGCAGACCGGGCACGGATTCCCTCACCGGCACCGCGCCGACCTCGCTCTCCGGCACCCGCGCCGCGGGTTACGCGTCGATCCGCCGCCCGGTCGCGGTGTCGAACAGATGGACCGCATCGGGCAGGATGGTGAAGCGCTGAACAGCGGCGACGCCGTTCTCGCGGTGGATCCCCGGCCGGCTTGCGACGATCGCGGCGCCAGACCCGGCCAGCCTGCCATGGACCAGCGTGTTCGCGCCCAGCGGCTCGGTCATCACGGTTTCGATGGCGATCGCGCCATCGGGGTCGGACACCAGGTCCTCGGGGCGGATGCCCAGCATCACCCGGCCCTCGACCGTCCGGTTCAGGGCGACGCGGGCCCCGTTTTCCAGCACCACCACGCCGTTCGCCGCCTCGCCCGGCAGAATGTTCATCGACGGGCTGCCGATGAACTGGGCGGCGAAGATCGTGGCCGGCCGCTCGTAGACCTCGAGCGGCGCGCCGATCTGCTCGGCGTGCCCGGCGTTCATCACGATCATCCGGTCGGCCAGCGTCATCGCCTCGACCTGATCGTGGGTGACGTAGAGCGAGGTGACGCCCAGCTTGCGCTGCAGCGCCTTGATCTCGAGGCGCATCTGCACCCTGAGCTTGGCATCGAGGTTGGACAGCGGCTCGTCGAACAGGAACACGGCCGGCTGCCGGACAATGGCGCGGCCCATGGCCACGCGCTGGCGCTGGCCGCCCGACAGCTCGCGCGGCTTGCGCGCGAGATAGGGCTCGAGTTGCAGCAGCCGCGCGGCCTCGGCCACGCGCGCGGCGATCTCGGGCTTCGGCATGCGGGCGATCTTGAGCCCATAGGCCATGTTGTCGAACACGCTCATATGCGGGTAGAGCGCGTAGTTCTGGAACACCATGGCGATGTTGCGGTCCATCGGCTCGCGCTCGTTGACGCGCGCGCCATCGATCGCGATCTCGCCCGCGGTCACGGTCTCTAGGCCCGCCACCATGCGCAGCAGCGTCGACTTCCCGCAGCCCGAGGGGCCGACGATCACGATGAACTCGCCGTCGGCGATGTCGATATCGACACCGTGGATGACTTCGGTTGCGCCGAAGCTCTTGCGAACCTGGGCGAGGGTGACGGAGGCCATGGGTTACTTCTCGCTGTCGACGAGGCCGCGGATGAAAAGCTTCTGCATGCAGATGACCACCAGCACCGGCGGCAGCATCGCGAGGATCGAGGTCGCCATGATCACCGGCCAGTCGGCGATGTCGTCTCCGCTGGGGAACATCTGCTTGATGCCCATGACGATGGTGTTCATCTGCGGGTCGGTGGTGATCAGCAGCGGCCAGAGATACTGGTTCCAGCCGTAGATGAACAGGATGACGAACAGGGCTGCGATGTTCGTCCGGCTCATCGGCAGCAGGATGTCGAGGAAGAACTGCATCGGGCGGGCGCCATCGACGCGGGCGGCCTCGGTCAACTCGTCCGGCACGGTCATGAAGAACTGCCGGAACAGGAACGTGGCGGTGGCCGACGCGATCAGCGGCAGGATCAGGCCGGAATAGCTGTTCAGCATGCCGAAGCTTGCCACGACTTCATAGGTCGGCACGATCCGCACCTCGACCGGCAGCATCAGCGTGAGGAAGATCAGCCAGAAGAACAGCTTCCGCCCCGGGAACCGGAAGTAGACGATGGCGAAGGCCGAGATCAGCGAGATGACGATCTTGCCGAGCGCAATGCCGAGCGCCATCGCCGCCGAGTTCGCGAGCATCACGGCCACCGGCGCATTCACCCCCGAGACCAGCGCCTTGCGGTAGTTCGCGAAGAACTGGTCGCCCGGCCACAGCGGCATGGGCGGGCGCACGATTTCGGGCTGCGTCACGGTCGAGGCGACGAACGCAAGCCAGATCGGGAAGACGATGACCAGAACGCCCAGGATCAGACCGGCATGGGTGAGCCAGTGCGATGCCCCGCGCCGCTCGACCATGCCCGATTGCGTGCTCGCGGCCATCAGTAGTGCACCCGGCGTTCGATCAGCTTGAACTGGACGATGGTCAGCAGCCCCACGACCGCCAGCAGGATGACCGACTGCGCCGCCGACGAACCCAGGTCCTGCCCGACGAAGCCATCGGCAAAGACCTTGTAGACCAGGATCGTCGTCGCCTGCTGCGGCCCGCCGGCAGTGATGGTGTGGATCACGCCGAAGGTCTCGAAGAAGGCGTAGACGATGTTGACCACCAGCAGGAAGAAGGTGGTGGGCGACAGCAGCGGAAACACGATGGTCCGAAACCGGGTCCAGAACCGTGCACCGTCGATCGCCGCCGCCTCGATCACCGAGCGCGGGATGGCCTGCAGCCCGGCCAGGAAGAACAGGAAGTTATAGCTGATCCGCCCCCAGGCGGACGCGACCACGACCAAGCCCATCGCCTCGGTCTGGTCGAGCACATGGTTCCAGTCGTAGCCGAGTTGGCCCAGATACCACGCAACGACCCCCACGCGGGTGTTGAACATGAACAGCCACAGCACCCCCGCCACCGCGGGGGCGACCGCGTAGGGCCAGATCAGCAGCGTCCGGTAGGTGCCCGACCCCTTGATCAGCCGGTCCGCCAGGACCGCGAGCCACAGCGCGATCCCCATCGAGACCACGGTCACCAGGCTCGAGAAGATCGCCGTGGTGACGAAGCTCGCCCGGTAATAGGGATCGCCCAGCAGGAACTCGAAATTGCCGAGCCCCACGAACCGCGCGCTCAGGCCGAACGGGTCGGGGATGAACAGCGACTGCCAGACCGCCTGCCCCGCCGGATAGAAAAAGAAGATGGCGGTCACCACCACCTGCGGGGCGACCAGCAGGAGCGGCAGCAGCCAGCCCTTGAATGTGACGCGCTTTTCCATGGGAAGGTGCGGCCGGGGGAGACCCTCGGCCGCTCTGCGCTCAGCGGTTGGCCATCTCGAAGCGCCGATAAAT
>JAVVFE010000101.1:0-9250 GCA_032251175.1 Thermohalobaculum sp. | reverse complement strand
CGGCCCCGACCACAGCCCGGTCGAGGCGGGGCTGGCCTGGGCCTGCAAGCTGCGCACGACCATCCCGTTCCTGGGCCGCGAGGCGGTGGCGGCGCAGGTGGCGGGCGGCGTCAGGAAGCGCCTCGCGGGGTTTACGGTGGACGATCCCGAGGCCATCCTGCTGGGCCGCGAGACGATCTATCGCAATGGCGAGCGGGTGGGCTGGCTCAGTTCGGGCGGCTTCGGCCACACCGTGGCCAAAGCGATCGGCTACGGCTATGTCCGCAACCCCGGCGGGGTGACCGAGGATTTCGTCCTCTCGGGCCGCTACGAGCTCGAGATCGCAACCGAGCGGGTGCCCTGCACCGTCACCCTCGCGCCTCTCTATGACCCGAAGATGGAGCGCGTGAAGGGGTAAGCCGAAGCGCCGTTGAAGGTGGCCCCGGGTCAAGCCCGGGGCCCGGCCCGAAGGCATCACCCCACTCCGCCGCTCCGCGCCTGCCCCGGGGCCTCGCGCGGCAAGGTGCGGCATCCCAACGCGATCCGCCCCCTTGCCCGATGGCCCCACTCCTCCGCCGCCCCGGGCTTGACCCGGGGCCTCGCGCGGCAAGGCGCAGTGCCCGAACGCAATCCGCCCCCCTTGCCCGATGACCCCACTCCTCCGCCGCCCCGGGGCTTGACCCGGGGCCTCCCCGGGGGGCAGTGCGGACGACAGGCGCGCATGGCTTTCACGCGTGAAAGCTATGTTAAGTATTTGAATTTAAACAGTATTATGAAAAGTTCGTCATGCTTGCGCAGGACGGCGGGGCAGGGTTTGGCGGCGCGAGGCCCCGGGTCAAGCCCGGGGCAGCGCTCAGCCCACCTCAGCCGCTTTTCGCCACCGGCGGGTTCCCGGGCACCGGGATGCCCTGCATCGAGGGGTGGGCGCGCTGGTACTGGACCGGGAAGGCCGCCTGATCGCCCAGCCGCTCGGCCGCGTGCCACGCCCAGCGCGGGTCGTAGAGCGCGCCGCGCGCCAGCGCCACCATGTCGGCCTGGCCGGTGGCGAGGATCGTCTCGGCCTGCACCGGGTCGGTGATCCGCCCGACCGCCATGGTCGGCAGCCCGGTCGCGCGCCGGATCTCGGCGGCGAAGCCGGTCTGGTAGCCGAAGCTCGCGGTGATCTTCTGCGCGGGCGAGAGCCCGCCGCTCGAGACATCGACGAAATCGCAGCCCCGCGCCTTCAGCGCCGCGGCAAGCGCGATCGAGCCTTCGAGGTTCCACCCCCCTTCGATCCAGTCGGTAGCCGAGAAGCGCACGCCCAAGGGCTTGCCCGCAGGCCAGACCTCGCGCACCGCGTCGAACACCTCGAGCGGGAAGCGCAGGCGGTTCGACAGGCTGCCGCCATAGTCGTCCTCGCGCCGGTTGGTCAGCGGCGACAGGAAGGTGTGCAGCAGGTAGCCATGCGCGGCATGCAGCTCGATCAGGTCGAACCCCGCCCGGTCGGCCCGCCGCGCCGCCTGCACGAAGGCCGCGCGCACCCGGCCCATGGTCTGGCCGGTCATCGCCTCGGGCACCGGCCAGCCGGGCGCGAGCGCGATGGCCGAGGGGGCGACGGTCTGCCAGGCGCCCTCGCCGTCCGGCAGCGCGGCGCCGCCCTTCCAGGGCAGGTTGGCCGACGCCTTGCGCCCGGCATGGCCAAGCTGGATGCCGATGCGCGCCGCGCCATAGTCGCGGAAGAAGCGCACGACGCGGGCCATCGCGGCTTCGGTCTCGTCCGACCACAGCCCGGTGCAGCCCGGGGTGATGCGGCCCTCGGGCTCGACGCCGGTGGCCTCGACGATCACGAGGCCGGCGCCCGAGACCGCGAACTGGCCCAGATGCATCAGGTGCCAGTCGGTCATGCGCCCGGCTTCGGCGCTATACTGGCACATCGGCGCCACGACGATGCGGTTGGGAAGCTCGAGCGCGCCGAGCGTGATCGGTGAGAACAGGTGTGACGGCATCTGACGGTCCCTTGCGGCTTCGGTCTGGCGGGGCCGGCGCGTGCGGCCCGTGGGCGGGAAGCCCGTGCTTTGCTTAGCCGAGCGGAGCGGCGCGCGCGAGGGGGCAGCGGGCGAGATCTCCGCTCACGCGACGCCGCCCCGGGTAAGCGGCGCTGCGCCCCGGGCTTGCCCCGGGGCCTCGGGTCGCGGGGTGCGGTGGGTGGCACGCACCGCGAGGCCCCGGCTCGGGGGCCGGGGCAGCGGGGATGGCGGGGAAGTGGGGCGGGCTCAGCCCTGCGGCCAGAGCGCGTGGAAATGGTGTGTCGGGCCGTGACCGTGGCCGACCGAAAGCTGCCCGGAGGCAGCGATGGCACCCGCGACGTAGTCCTTCGCGGCCCTCGCCGCCTCGGCCGGGGGCAGCCCGCGCGCGAGCAGGGTGGCAAGCGCCGCCGACAGCGTGCAGCCGGTGCCGTGGGTGTTGGCGGTCGCATGGCGCGGGCCTTCGAGCCAGACCACCCCCGCGGGCGTCACCAGCGCATCCGGGCTGGCGGCACCCGGCAGGTGGCCGCCCTTGGCGAGCACCGCCCGGGGGCCCCGCGCCAGCAGCCGCGCAGCCTGATCCGCCATCGCCTCGCGCGTGTCCGCCTCGGTCTCGCCCAGCAGCGCCGCAAGCTCGGGCAGGTTGGGGGTGACCACTGTGGCGAGCGGCAGCAGGCGGGCGCGCACCGCCGCGACCGCATCGGCCGCAAGCAGGCTCGCGCCGCCTTTCGCCACCATGACCGGGTCGAGCACCACCACGGGGGGCGCGTGGCGCGCGAGCGCGTCGGCCACCGCCGTGGCGATGCCGGCCGTCGCGATCATGCCGACCTTGACCGCATCCACCCGGATGTCGGCGAACACCGCGTCGATCTGCGCCGCGACGAAGTCGGGCGGGACCAGATGCACGCCGCTCACGCCGCATGTGTTCTGCGCGGTCAGCGCGGTCAGCGCCGCCATGGCATAGCCGCGATTGGCGGAAATCGCCTTGATGTCCGCCTGGATCCCCGCCCCCCCCGAGGGGTCGGAGCCGGCGATGCTCAGGACATTCGGGATGACCGGGGTATCGGGATCGCGCGCCTGCATCTCGTCCTCCCATGGCGGCGAGAGCCGGACAGGCGCGGGTGCCGCGCCCGAGCGACTCCCTCCGCCGGCATTATCCGGGTCAGGTTCCAAGGGTGCGTCTCAGCCCGCGGCCCGACCGCGAGCGCCCCCGTCTCTCGTGAGCCCGACAGATGCACCATCCGGGGCGCGCTGTCACGCCCCCGGATGGCGCCGGCTCAGGCGCCCGGTTGCGGGCGCATGTCGGCGGGGTCGATGCCGGCGACCTGAACCGGTTTCTTCATCGCGTCGCGGCGGAACGGCTCGCCCAGTTCCTGGTTCAGGATCACCTCGATGAAGGTGGTCACGCCCGATGTCTGCGCCGCGCAGGCGGTGGCGAGCGCGTCCTTCAGCTCGTCCATCGTGCGGACCTGCACGCCCTTGAGCCCGCAGGCATCGGCGATCTTCGCGTAGCTGAGATCGGGGTGCAGTTCGGTGCCGACGAAGTTGTCGTCATACCACAGCGTGGTGTTCCGCTTCTCGGCGCCCCACTGGTAGTTGCGGAACACCACCATGGTGATGGCAGGCCAGTCCGCGCGCCCGATCGCGGTCATCTCGTTCATCGAGATGCCGAAGGCACCGTCCCCCGCAAAGCCCACCACCGGCACGTCCGGGCAGCCGATCTTGGCGCCGACGATGGCCGGGAAGCCGTAGCCGCAGGGCCCGAACAGGCCGGGCGCGAGGTATTTGCGCCCCGCCTCGAAGGTCGGATAGGCGTTGCCGATGGCGCAGTTGTTGCCGATGTCGGTCGAGATGATCGCGCCCTTGGGCAGCGCCGCCTGCACCGCGCGCCAGGCCATGCGCGGGCTCATCCGGTCGGGCTGGCGGGTGCGGGCGCGCTCGTTCCAGGTGGTGCCGGGGTCGTCGTCCTCGTGGTCCATCGAGGCGAGCGTCTGCAGCCAGCGCGAGCGGGTCTGGTGGATCAGCGCGCGGCGCTCCTCGCGTCCCGCATCGCCCGCAGCCGGGGAAAGCGCCGCCATGATCTGCCCGGCCACGCGCCTGGCATCGCCGCAGATGCCGACCGCGACGCGCTTGGTGAGCCCGATCCGGTCGGGGTTGAGATCGACCTGGATGACCTTGGCCGCCTTCGGCCAGTAGTCGATGCCATAGCCCGGCAGGGTCGAGAACGGGTTGAGCCGCGTCCCCAGCGCCAGCACCACGTCGGCCTTGGCGACCAGCTCCATCGCCGCCTTCGAGCCGTTGTAGCCCAGGGGGCCGGCGAACAGCGGGTGCGAGCCGGGGAAGGCGTCGTTGTGCTGGTAGTTGCAGCACACCGGCGCGTCGAGCCGTTCTGCCAGCGCCGCGCAGTCGGGGATCGCGCCCGCCAGCACCACGCCCGCGCCCGACAGGATGACCGGGAACTTCGCCTCGGACAGCAGGCGCGCGGCCTCGGCCACCGCGTGATCGCCGCCCGCCGGGCGCTCGATGCGCACGACTTGGGGCAGCTCGATGTCGACCACTTGCGTCCAGTAATCGCGCGGCACGTTGATCTGCGCGGGGGCCGAGCCGCGCAGCGATTTCTCGATCACGCGGTTCAGCACCTCGGCGATGCGGGCGGGGTCGCGCACTTCCTCCTGATAGCAGACGCAGTCGGCGAACAGGCGCATCTGCTCCATCTCCTGGAACCCGCCCTGCCCGATGGTGCGGTTCGCGGCCTGCGGCGTGACCAGCAGCATGGGCGTGTGATTCCAGTAGGCGGTCTTGACCGCCGTCACGAAATTGGTGATGCCCGGCCCGTTCTGGGCGATGCACATCGCCATCTTGCCGGTGGTGCGACCGTAGCCATCGGCCATGTAGCCGCCGTTGCATTCATGCGCCACGTCCCAGAACCGGATGCCGGCGCGCGGAAAGAGGTCCGAGATCGGCATGAAGGCCGAGCCGATGATGCCGAAGGCGTGCTCGATGCCATGCATCTGCAGGGTTTTGACGAAGGCTTCCTCGGTGGTCATCTTCATCGTGGGGCGTTCCTTCTGTCGTGGCGGCGCGGCGGGCGGTCGCGCGCAGCCGGGGATATGCGTGATGGAGCTGCAGGCAAGCTCCGGCGCGAGGGACGCTAGCCGAGCCGGCGCCCACCCATTAGCGCCAGTTGGCGGCATTTCCGGGTCCAGACCGGCGCGGGGCCGGGGCGGCGGCGCTCAGTCGGCGGGGGCGCTCACCGCGGCGGCCAGCCGGGCGATCCCTTCGGGGATGCGGCTCGCCTCGATCGACGAGAATCCGAGCCGGAAGTTGCGCCGCCCGGCGCCCGGACCGGCGAAGAACGGCTCGCCCGGCTCGATCACCACGCCGCGGGCCAGCGCGCGCCGCGCCAGCGCCGCGGCGTCGAGCCCTTCGGCCCCCGTGAGCCAGTAGCTCGACCCGCCGAAGCCGGGATTGAGCGCCCAGCCCGGCAGGTGTGCGGCCAGCGCCTCGGCCATCACTTGCCAGCGCTCACGGTAGGTGCGGTGGATGCGGCGCACCAGCACGTCGAAATGCCCGTTCGCGAGGAACAGCGCGGCGGCGCGCTGGTTGTTGCCGGGCGGATGGCGCAGCATCAGGCGCCTGAGCGCGCGCAACTCGGCGATCAGGGCCTCGTCGGCGGCGATGAAGCCGAGCCTGAGCCCCGGCATGAGCGATTTCGAGAACGAGCCGACATAGATCACCCGCCCGTCTTCATCGAGCGACTTGAGCGCGGGCAGCGGCGCGCCGATGTAGTTCGCCTCGAACTCGTAGTCGTCCTCGACGATCACGATGTTCTGCCGCCGCGCCCGGTCCAGCAGCGCGCGCCGGCGCTCGAGGCTCATGGTCACCGTGGTGGGGTAGTGGTGCGAGGGGGTGCAGAACAGCAGCGACGCGCCGTCGAGCGCCTCGCCCGGCACGACGCCGTCATGATCGACCGGCACCTGGCGCAGCGCCGCGGTCCGGCGTGCCAGCATCAGGCGCAGGTCGGGATAGCCCGGCTCCTCCATCGCCACCGGCGTGGTGCGCCCGACCAGCAGTGCGGCGATCAGATAGAGCGCGTTCTGCGCCCCCAGCGTCACCAGCACCTGCGCGGGCGCGGCCGAGATGCCGCGCCGGGGCAGGATGCGGCGGGCGATCTCCTCGGTCAGCAGCGGGTCGTCCTCGGAATAGCGGTCGAGCGTCCAGGCATCGAGCCAGCGCCGGCCCATCGCCTGGCGCACGCAGTCGCGCCATTCGGCGATCGGGAAGACCTGGGCGTCGACCTGGCCGTAGACGAACGGGAAGGGATGGCGCTGCCAGTCGGCGGGGCGGAACACCAGGCGCTGGTCGTCGCAGTGCTCGACCAGCCGCTGGCGCCAGTCGATGCCGGTGGCCCCGGGCGCGCCTTGCGCCTCGCTGCGGGCGATGGGCTGCGGGCCGATGCTCATCCCGTCCACCGCCTGGGCATCGACGAAATAGCCCGACCGCTCGCGCGCCGTCAGAAACCCCTCGGCGACCAGCGCCTGATAGGCCAGCGTCACGGTGTTGCGGCTGACGCCAAGCTGCCCCGCCATCGCCCGGGTCGAGGGCACCGGCTCGCCCGGCTTCAGCCTTCCTGCGGCGATCGCGCCGGTCAGCACCTCGCGGATCTGCGCCTGCAGCGTCGCCGGTTGCGAGCGTTCGAGGTGGAACAGGGTTTCCCGCATCGTGGCCCGGAGCATCGCCCCCAACTGGTCCTATCTTGGGGCCAGCCTACGGCCCTAAGGTGTCGCAACGCAACCCATGGCCGGAGCACGGCAATGCACGATATGGACATCACGGGCGCCGAGCGCTCGAACTCGCTGGAAGAGCACTGGATGCCGTTCACCGGCAACCGCGACTTCAAGGAAAACCCCCGCCTGATCGTCAAGGGCGAGGGGATGTACTACACCGACCACAAGGGCGGGCGGGTGATCGACGGCTCGTCGGCGCTGTTCTGCTCGCCCGCCGGCCACGCCCGGCCCGAGATCGCCGACGCGGTCCACGCGCAGTTGATGGCGAACAGCTATTCGGCGCCGTTCCAGCTGGGCCACCCGGGCCAGTTCGAGCTGGCCCGCAAGGTCGCGGCGCTGCTGCCCGAGCCGATGAACCATGTGTTCTTCGTCAACTCGGGGTCGGAGGCGATCGACACCGCGCTGAAGATGGTGATGGCCTATCACCGCGCGAACGGCGAGAGCCAGCGCCTGCGCTTCGTTTCCCGCGAGCGCGCCTATCACGGCGTCAACATGGGCGGCGTGAGCCTGTCGGGCATGGTCAAGAACCGCGAGACCTTCCCGGTCGTGATGCCCAACGTGGTGATGATGCGCCACACCTGGACGGGCCGCGAGCTGTTCTGCGACGGTCACCCGCAGCATGACGGGGTCGAGCTTGCGAACGATCTGGAACGCCACTGCATGACCTATGGCGGGGCGACCATCGCCGCCGTCTTCGTGGAACCCGTGGCGGGCTCGACCGGCACGCTGGTGCCGCCGGCGGGGTATCTGGAGCGCCTGCGCGAGATCTGCGACCGCTATGGCATCCTGCTGGTGTTCGACGAGGTCATCACCGGCTTTGGCCGGCTGGGTGCGCCCTTCGCCGCGCAGCTGTTCGGCGTGACGCCCGACATCTGCACCATGGCCAAGGCGCTGACCAATGGCTGCATCCCGATGGGCGCGGTCGCCTGCCGCGACGAGATCTACGAGACGGTGACCGACGCCGCCCCCGACAACGCCATCGAGTTCTTCCACGGCTACACCTATTCGGGCCACCCGGCGGCCTGCGCGGCCGGGATCGCGGCGCTGGGCATCTACGAGCGCGAGGGGCTGTTCCAGAAGGCGGCCGACCTTGCGCCCTACTTCGCCCAGGCGGTGATGGGGCTGCGCAGCCACAAGCTGGTCCGCGACATCCGCACCATCGGCCTGATGTCGGGCGTCGAGGTCCACCCCGGCACCGCCCCCGGCCTGCGCGGGCAGGAGATGCAGAAGGCACTGTTCTGGAACGGCTGCCACGTCAAGTTCACCGGCGACACCGGGATCGTGGCCCCGGCCTTCATCGCCTCGGAGGCGCATATCGACGAGATCGTCGACAAGCTGCGCTTCACGCTGGACCAGTTCGCGGCGATGTGAGGGGGGGTGTTTGGCCCCCGTTTCACGCGTGAAATGGGGGTCAAGATGTTGATTTTGTTTGATATTGCTGAGCTTGCCTTGAAATTGCCACAATAGGCGCAACGTGTCAGTGCCGCACCCGCTTTGAACCCGAAGCGGTTACGGTGTCGATACCGCTCATCAACTCTTTAGGGCGGATAACGACTATTTACATCGGTTTGCATCAACGATCGCTCGCTTGCTGACGAGCGTCGCGAACCCACCCCACGACCGACCTGAGCCAGCCCGACCGGCCTCGGCCCTATGCGTCAGGCGGGTGCTCGGCGCAGGAGCAGGTCGCAAAACATTTCTGGCGGGACGTCGACCGGCTTCAATTCGGTGCGGCGATCCTGCTCGACGTAGTCGCGACGGTCGTAGGGTCCCTGCATCAGGACGGCGGAGAACCCGTTGGCCAAGAAGGCTTTGACACTCGGCCAAGTGTCGAGTCGCTTCGGATCATATTCGACGAAAATCTCCACCTTGGGATGAAGACTTTCGCGCAAGTTGAACAGGCTGTCGAGTGCCGGGGCCTCTAGGCCTTCCACATCTATCTTCACGAAGCGCACGCGCCCCCAGTCGATCCCATCGAGGATCTTCTCGAGCGGCGCGACGGGCACGCGTGCTTCGAACACGTTGTCATCCGTCTTGATCGTCGACGCGCCGCCGCTTTGCTCCTTGTCTTGGTAAAAGTCGATATGGCCCTCGGCGGCCCCGACGGCCGTAGCGTGAACATGAATGTTGCGGATGCCGTTGGCCGTGATGATGTCCTGCAGGCGGCGGCTGGTGGAGGGAGACGCTTCGATTGCGTGGACTTCGCGGAAGGCTGCGCTGGCAATCAGGGAAAAGAATCCGATGTTCGAGCCGACATCGACAAATATGCCGTCATTGGCGGGGATGCTTTGCACATAGCGGGTAAAGAGCGGCTCCCATTCTCCGAACAGGAGGATCTCCTGCTCCACGCGCGGATTGCTGGAAACGCACATCTTCATCCCATTGACGATGGTCGCCTCGGTCGCGACGTCGAAGAAGGTGGCGTGGCGTTGCGCGAACTGCCAGAGCCGATCCTTAGTGTCGGCGCCCATCCGGGCGCTG
>JAVVFE010000100.1:0-9385 GCA_032251175.1 Thermohalobaculum sp. | reverse complement strand
AGCCCGCCGAGCAGACGCCGCTGATCGCCGCGCACGCGGTGGCGCTGCTGCACGAGGCAGGCGTGCCGGTGGCGGCGCTGCAACTGCTGCCGGGCGACGGGCCGACGGTGGGCGGGCGGCTGTCGGCCGATCCGCGCATCGCGGGGGTGTGCTTCACCGGCTCGACCGACACCGCCAAGCGCATCGACCGGGCGATGGCCGAGCACCTCGCCCCCGGCGCGCCGCTCATCGCCGAAACCGGCGGGCTCAACGCCATGATCGTGGACAGCACCGCGCTGCCAGAACAGGCGGTGCAGGCGATCATGGAATCGGCCTTTCAATCCGCCGGGCAACGCTGCTCGGCGCTGCGCTGCCTCTACGTGCAGGAGGATATAGCCGAAAGCTTTACCGAGATGCTGACCGGCGCGATGGACGAGCTGCGGCTGGGCGACCCGTGGGAGCTTGCGACCGATGTCGGCCCGGTGATCGACGCCGAGGCGCAGGCCGGGATCGACGCGCATGTCGCCGCGGCGCGGGCTGGGGGCAGGGTGCTGAAGGCGCTGGGCGTGCCGCGGGCGGGCACGTTCGTTGCGCCCACCGTGATCCGGGTGAAGGGCATCGGCGATCTGACGCGCGAGATCTTCGGCCCGGTGCTGCATGTCGCGACCTTCCGCGCCGACCGGATCGACCGGGTGATCGACGACATCAACGCCACCGGCTATGGGCTGACCTTCGGGCTGCACACCCGGATCGACGACCGGGTGCAGCACATCGTCGACCGCATCCGGGCGGGCAACATGTATGTCAACCGCAACCAGATCGGCGCCATCGTCGGCTCGCAGCCGTTCGGCGGCGAGGGGCTGTCGGGCACCGGGCCGAAGGCGGGCGGGCCGCACTACGTCGCGCGCTTCATGCGGGCCGCCGTGGCCGGGGCATCGAGCCCCGGCCACGGCGCCGGCGGCGCGGCCGCCGGGGGCGCCCGGATCGAGCCGCGCGCGGTGGCGGCGGCGCTGGGGCGGCTGAAGGTGCCGGGCGGCGTGGGCGAGGCAGTGAGCCTGCCGGGGCCCACCGGCGAGTCGAACCGCCTGTCGCACCACCCGCGGGGCCGGGTGTTGTGCCTTGGGCCGACGCCCCAGGCGGCGCAGGCACAGGCCGCGCAGGCGGCGGCGGCGGGGAATGCGGCGCTGATCGTATGCCCGGGGGCATCCGCCGCGGCGGGCCCGGTTGCCGTGCTGGACGGTGCGCTCGACCCCGCGGCGCTGGCGATGCTCGACGGCTTCGATGCGGTCGCGAGCGACGCCGAGGGCGCGGACCTTGCCGCCATCCGCAGGGCCCTTGCGGCGCGCGAGGGGGCGATCCTGCCGGTTCTGGGTGCGGGCGACCCGCTCGGCCGCTATATGGTCGAGCGCCATGTCTGCGTCGACACCACCGCAGCGGGGGGCAACGCCTCGCTGCTGGCCGAGGCGGCGACGGCCTGAGTGCGCCGCGCCCTGGGGACTTCCGTCGTGCCCGGCCGGTCATCCGGCAGGGCGCGCGGCGGTCATATCCTGTCGGTGCGCGAGTTGAACGAGAGGATGATGCGTTCCTCGTCGCCGACATAGGGCAGGGCGCTGTGCAGCAGATGGGCGGGAAAGATCACCAGCCGCCCATTGCGGGGCTCGATATCGACATAGTCCCGGCCCAGATAGGAATTGCCGAAATCGCGCAGCACGCCGCCGCGCATCATCGGCGAGTAGAAGCGGTTGATCCCGTTCCCGGCCGACCCGTCGCGGGCCGGCGCGGCCGCGGCCGAACGAAGATAATAGATCCCGCACCACGAGCAGTTGCCATGCACATGCACGTCATGGAAGCCGCCCGAGCGCGTCACATGGAACCAGCTTTCGTTGAAGGTCACGCGCAGGCGCTCCGGCGCCACGGATGCGCCGTTGATGCGGCTGACCACCGCGCGCACGCATGCCTCGACCCAGCCCACGAGGTTCTTCAGCGCGGCGTCGTCGGCGGACGAGAAGAAGGAAAGCGGGCTTTTGACCAGCCCATCGGCCGGCTTGGCCGAGATCGTGACGCCGCTTGCGACGGGGCGCGAGAAGCCGGACGCCTGCGCGGGCACGAGGGCGGTCAGCGCCTCGGCATGGCGGGCGTGGTCCGGCCAGTCGCAGGTGAAATCGCAGTCTGGGCGGCATCCGGCTGCATCGCGGGTCCTGCATGGCGGGGTTGGCAGACAGGAGTGGGGCCGCGGCGCGCGGGCTGTCAATCGGCCTCAAGACTTCGTGTTCGGACCAACGCGGCCGGCGCCGCCGGGGGCGTGCCGTTCAGCCGCGGTCGAGGCCGATATCGGGCGCGTCCTCGGCCTTCATGCCGACAACGTGATAGCCGCAGTCGACGTGATGGCATTCGCCGGTCACGCCCGACGAGAGGTCCGACAACAGGTAGAACCCGGCCTTGCCGACATCCTCCTGGCTGACGTTCCGGCGAAGGGGGGCGTTCAGCTCGTTCCACTTGAGGATGTAGCGGAAGTCGCCGATCCCCGAGGCGGCAAGCGTCTTGATCGGCCCGGCCGAGAGCGCGTTGACGCGGATGCCCTGCTTGCCCAGATCGGCCGCCATATAGCGCACCGACGCCTCGAGCGCGGCCTTGGCGACGCCCATGACGTTGTAGTGCGGCATCACCCGCTCGGCGCCGTAATAGGTGAGCGTGAGCATCGCGCCGCCGTCCGCCATCAGCTTTTCGGCGCGCTGGGCGAGCGCGGTGAACGAATAGCAGGAGATGTTCAGCGACATCTCGAAATTCTGTGGGCTGGTATCGACATAACGGCCCTTCAGCTCGTTCTTGTCGGCATAGGCGATGGCGTGCAGCAGGAAGTCGAGCTTGCCCCAGCGGGCCTGGAGTTCGGCGAAGACCGCGTCCATCGAGGCCGGATCGGTCACGTCGCAGGGCAGCACGATTTCCGAGCCCGCCTCGGCCGCCAGCGGCTCGACCCGCTTCTTCAGCGCATCGCCCTGATAGGTGAAGGCGAGCTCGGCGCCCTGCTCGCGGCAGACCTTGGCGATGCCCCAGGCGATGGACTTGTCGTTGGCGACACCCATGATGAGACCGCGCTTGCCCGCCATCAATCCTGTCATGGTCCCTCTCTCGCCCCGTCTCGGCCTGCCGTGCGGCGGGCTTAGGGCAAAAACCGGTTTCGGGCAAGCGGGACCGACCGGCTGGGGGCTTTCGCCGGGACAGGCGCCGCGCTAGGTATTCGGAGCGGCGCGTGCGGGCGGAGCGGGGAAGGTGGGCATGGTCGAGCTTTCAACAGGTGGCAAGCTGTCGGGCATCTTCGCGGGCGAGGATCCCTATGCGCTGGCCCGCGACTGGCTGGCCGAGGCGATGACCGCCGAGCCCGAGGATGCGAACGCCGTGGCGCTGGCCACCGCCGACGCGCGGGGCCTGCCCAACGTGCGCATGGTGCTGCTGAAGGAGATCGAGCAGAACCCGGCCCAGGGCGGTTTCGTCTTCTACACCAACACCGAGAGCGCCAAGGGCGCCGAGCTCAAGGCCAATCCGCAGGCCGCGATGGTGTTCCATTGGAAGTCCCTGCACCGCCAGATCCGCCTGCGCGGCGCGGTCGAGCCGGTCAGCCCGCAGCAGGCCGACGCGTATTACGCCTCGCGCGCCTATCAAAGCCGGATCGGCGCCTGGGCCAGCCGCCAGTCGCGCCCGCTGGCCAGCCGCCGGGCGTTGATGGCCGAGGTTGCCAAGATCGCCGCGAAATATCCCATGAAGCCGCCGCGCCCGCCGCATTGGAGCGGCTATCGCATCCGGCCGGTCGAGGTCGAGTTCTGGGCGCAGGGCGACTTCCGACTGCACGACCGCTTCCGCTGGACGCGGATGAGCGCAGCGACCACCGCCTGGACCGTGCAGCGCCTGAACCCGTGAGGGCGGCGGCGCTTCTGCCGGTTCTTGCGCTCTACGGTCTCGTGGGCTGGACCAGTCCGGGCTATGATGACGAGATTTTCACCATCGCCTGGATCGAGGCCGCGGCGAGCGTGCGCGATCTGCTCGCCACCATCGCCAGCCGCGACACCCATCCGCCGGGGAGCTACCTGATCGGCATGGGGCTTGCCCGGCTGGGGCTTGGGTGGAGCGAGATCCGGGCGCTGGCCGGCGCCGTGACGGCGCTGTCGCTGTGGGGGCTGTGGCGGGTTTGCGCGCCGGCCGGGCGGGCCGAGGCGGCCTTCGCCTGGATGGCGATCTGCCTGAACCCCACGGTGCTGCTGTGGGGCGCGACGCTGCGCTGGTACAGCTTCTTCCTGCCGCTGTTCATTGCCCTGATCGTGCTGGTCGTGGTCAATCCGGCCTCGCGCTGGCGGTTCTGGGGGCTGTTCTGCATGGCCTCGGCGGGGCTGGTGTGGCTGGGCTACCTCGCGCTGGTGCTGTTGCCTGCGGTGCTGGCGGCGGCACTTTGGCGGCGGCGGCGGCTGATCGGCGGCGAGTGGGGCGCGATAGCGGTGTTCGCCGGCCTGTGGGCGATGGCGATTGCGCCGCAGGTGCTGCTGGTGCTGCCGCAGCAGCTTGACCGCGGCATCGCGGTGCATGCGCTCGGGCCTGCGCGCCGCGTGCTGGGCGCGGCGATGCATGTGCTGGCGGGGCAGGCGTCGATGCCCGTGAGCCTGGGTGCGGTGGCCTTCGCGCTCGGCAACCTCGCGCTTCTGGGGCTCGGGCTGCGGCGTGCATGGGGGATGCCCGGCACGATCGGGGTGATCGTCTTCCTGGGCGGGCTTGCCGGCGCGGGCGCGGCCGGGATCACCGGGCATTTCCGCTCGCTGGTGCTGCTGGTGCCGGCGCAGGCGATGTGGCAGGGGGCGCTGTTCGGCGCCATCCGCGGGCAGGTGCCGCGGGCCGCGGTGGCCCTGTGCTTCGCCGTCGGGACGCTGGCGGGCCTTGCCAACGTGATCGGCCATCGCGACACCACCAAGGGCAGTTGGAACACACCCTATGCCGCGATCCTGTCGGCGATCGAGGCGGCGCGCCGGGACTGTCCGTCGCTTGCGGTGACGAGCTTCGACCCGGTCCTGGCCTGGCACCTGGGCGCGCGCGGCATCGCCCTCGCGCCCGCCTCGGGCCCCGGCTTCGAGGCGCTGATCAACGATGCGGCGGCCTGCCTCGCCACGGTCGAGACCTTCCGCGGCAGAACCCCCGTCGAGCTGCATCGCCGCTTCGCCGAGGCCATTGCCGCGCGCCCCGGACCGCGGCGGGTGGTCGAGTTCGGACCCGACCGGCATGCCTGGTTCAAGCGCCGCTTCGATCCCGACGTGCCCGATCACGCGGCCCGGCTGACGGTCTTTCCCGGACGCGCCGCGCCGGGGCCGAACGACGGCTGAGGCCGCACATGGCCGTGGGGCGGCGGCGTGGCGCGCGGTCGGGCTCGCGCCATACGGATGCCGCCGCGCCCCGCGCCCGCCGCTGCTGCCACGCTCCGCTCACACGCCCCGCTCCCACGCCCCGGCGGGCCGCAGGGGCACCTGTGGGGGCGCGCTCGGCAGCGTCACGCCAACCGCCCCTTGCGCGCGGCGTGCGCTCCCGTGCCCCGCGGGCGCCATGGCCGTGCCGGCGGCGCCACCGGCCGGGGCTTGATCCGGCTGCCGTTCCCGGATCAGATGCCGCCGACGCGCCGGCACGTCGCCCGCGGCCCGAAAGGAACGACTCGATGCCCGATCCAGCCGATCGCAAGACGCTGCTGCTGACCGGTGCGAGCCGGGGCATTGGCCATGCCACCGTCAAGCGGTTCTCGTCGGCCGGCTGGCGGGTGATCACCTGCTCGCGCCAGCCCTTCCCCGAGGACTGCCCCTGGGAAGCGGGCCCCGACAACCACATCGTCGTCGACCTGTCGGACCCGAACTCGACCATCGAGGCGGTGAGCCAGATCAAGCGCCGGCTGCATGACGGCAAGCTGCATGCGCTGGTCAACAATGCCGGGATTTCGCCGAAAGGTCCGGGCGGCGAGCGGCTCGACACCATCACCACCGACCTGCGGACCTGGGGCAAGGTGTTCCATGTCAATTTCTTCGCGTCCGTGGTGCTGGCGCGCGGCCTGTTCGCCGAGTTGAAGGCGGCACAGGGGGCGATCGTGAACGTGACCTCGATTGCCGGCGCCCGGGTGCACCCCTTCGCGGGGGCGGCCTATGCGACCTCGAAGGCGGCGCTTGCGGGACTGACGCGCGAGATGGCGCATGACTACGGCCCCCACGGCATCCGGGTGAACGCCATCGCCCCGGGCGAGATCGAGACCGCGATCCTCAGCCCCGGGACCGAGAAGCTGGCCGAGACCATCCCGATGCGCCGCCTGGGCAAGCCCGAGGAGGTGGCGCGGGCCATCTACTACCTGTGCACGCCCGAGAGTTCCTACGTCACGGGCGTCGAAATCGAAATCAATGGCGGCCAGCACGTCTGACCGCCGCCGCGGGGGGACTACATGATCGACCTCTACACCTGGAGCACGCCCAACGGGCGCAAGGTGTCCATCATGCTCGAGGAACTGGGCGTGCCCTACACGGTCAAGCCCATCGACATCACCAAGGACGAGCAGTTCCAGCCCTCGTTCCTGATGATCAGCCCGAACAACAAGATCCCGGCGATCTTCGATCATGACACCGGGCAGAGTCTGATGGAATCCGGGGCGATCCTGCTCTACCTCGCCGAGAAATACGGGCGCTTTGGCGGCACGCAGACGGCGCGCTGGCAGGTGATCGAGTGGCTGATGTGGCAGATGGGGGGCTTGGGCCCGATGGCGGGGCAGGCGCACCACTTCCTGCACTTCAACCCCGGCAAGGCGCCCTATGCCGAGGAACGCTACGCCGCCGAGACGCGGCGGCTTTACGGCGTGCTCGACCACCAGCTTGCCGGGCGGGACCATATCGCCGGCGACTATTCGATCGCCGACATCGCCGCCTGGCCGTGGGTCTCGCGCTTTGAATGGCAGCGCATCGACCTGGCAAGCTTCCCCAACGTCGCCGCCTGGTATCGCCGCCTCGCCGAGCGCCCGGCAGTGCGCCGCGGCTATGCCGTTCCGAAGGACACCGGCCCGATTCCGATGCCCTGAGCCGCGCGGGCGAGGCGCCGGCCGGGCGTGCCCCGCCGCCTGGCCCTCGTTGCGCGCATCCTGCGCGGTGTGTGGCGGCGTGGGCCGCATCCGTCCCACGATCTCATGATGCGACGCACTATAATTTTCAGCGCCGACGGCGGCTGCGCCGTTGCATGATTGCCCCACGGGCGCGCCGAAGGCGCGATGCGTTACGGTTTCCGGTTATATCACAATGTGTTGTTCTTTTCGCATGGCGGCCTTGCCGTGTCGTCTGTTGTCGGCGCGGCGCTGGTATACCAATTAGCGGGTGCAATATATTTCGCAACTGCGGGAGACCGTCATGTCGACCACCACCCTGTCATCTGGCGATGTGCACGGCGGATCGGCGCTGTTCCGGCCCTTGGCCCGGCTCGCCGGGTTTGTCGAGGCGCTGCGACGTGCGCGCGCCGCTGCCGCCGAGTTCGAGCGGCTGAACGCGATGTCCGCGGCCGGCCTCGCCCGCATGGGCCTGACCCGCGAGGACATTGCGCGCCATGTGATGCGCCACTTCGCCTGACGCGCCCGGTGGCCTGACGCACACACCGCACAAGGCGCCCGGGGCCACGCGCGCCCGGGGGCAGGTGCGGTTCGGGCTCGAGTGCGGATGGGCTTGCGTGCGGATGCCATGCCGCGGCCGGCTCCCGGCGATGCCCCGGCCCGGATGCCCCGGCCCGGATGCCCCGGCCCGCCCGCCTCGGCGAGCGGAGGCTCAGCGTGCGACGCCTTGCAGGGCCTTGAGCTTCAACCGGGTGATCTGGTGGCGCTGGCGCTCCAGCACCTCGAAGCGCATGCCGTGGAAGGCGAACACCTGGCCCTCGGTGGGGATGGTCTGGGCCTCGTGGATCAGCAGCCCCGCGATCGTCGTGGCCTCGTCGTCCGGCAGGTTCCAGTCGCAGGCGCGGTTGAGGTCGCGGATCGTCATCGAGCCCTGAACGATCACCGACCCGTCCGTCTCGCGCACCAGCCCCTCGCGCTCGATGTCGTGCTCGTCAGCGATGTCGCCGACGATCTCCTCGAGGATGTCCTCGAGCGTGATCAGCCCCTGCAACACGCCGTATTCGTCCACCACCAGCGCGAAATGCGACTTGCGCTTGAGAAAGGCGCGGAGCTGGTCGTCGAGCGGGCGGGTATCGGGGACGAACCACGGCTTCATCGCCACCGCCATGACGTCGAGCGTGCCGAGTGCCTCGGCCATCGTGGCCTTGGCCCGGATCTGGCGGTTGACGGCGCGCAGCAGGTCCTTGGCGTGCAGCACGCCGACGATGTTCTCGGTCTCGCCGCGCCACAGCGGAATGCGGGTGTGGGGCGAGCCGAGGCAGAACGCGACGATCTCCTCGGCCGGGGCGTCGGCCGAGATCGACGAGATGTCGCGCCGGTGGCGCATCACCTCGGCCACCTCGCGGTCGCGCAGATCGAGCGCCGCGAGCAGGCGGTCGCGCTCGGCCTTGTCGACGCCGCCCTCGCGGGCATGCAGCGCAATGGTGCCGCGGATCATCTCGTAGGGCGCGAGCGCATGCGCGTCGGGATCGGTCTTGACGCCCATCACGGCGAGCGCGCCCCGCACCAGCAGCCGGATGAAGGCCACGATCGGCGCAAACACCCGCACGATGATGGCCACCACCGGTGCCACCCGGACCGCCGCGCGCTCGGGATTGTTGATCGCGTAGGTCTTCGGCAGCACCTCGGAGAACACCAGCACCAGGAAGGTCATCACCAGCGTGGCCCAGGCGACCCCAGCCTCGCCGAACAGCGCGGTGAAGATCGACGTTGCCAGCGATGCCGCGAGGATGTTGACGAGGTTGTTGCCAAGCAGGATCGAGCCGATCAGCCGCTCGTTGTCCTCGGTCAGCCGCAGCGCCGTTGCCGCCCCGCGCGAGCCCTGCGCCGCCAGCGCGTGCATGGTCGCGCGATTGGTCGCGGTCAGCGCGGTCTCGCTGCCCGAGAAGAAGGCGGAAAGGCCGAGCAGCAGGAGAATTGCGCCACTCGTCCAAAGAATCGCGGGGTCCATCAGCGGTATCCTCGAAGCAACTGCGCGTCACGGCCCCTGTTATGGGCGCGCGCCGGGGCGGGAACAAGGTGGGCGGTTCGGCATGTGCCCGGCGGCGAGCCGTGCGGGGCCGGTCAACGGCCGATCAGCGGCAGCGTGCGCTCCTCGGCGCCGCGGACGAGGCGCATGGCATCGGTGTCGATCCCGCGGACCTTCCAGCCCTCGATGGTGTCGCCGACCGCGAGGCGCTCGTAGCGTCCGTTGGGCAGGCGCAGCAGGGCCTGGCGGCCGGTCTCGAGGTTGAGGATGCCGATCAGCGC
>JAVVFE010000099.1:0-9413 GCA_032251175.1 Thermohalobaculum sp. | reverse complement strand
ACCGCATCGGGGTGTGGATCAGGCAGTCGGCCACCAGCGAGCCGAGATCGGCGCCATGCTCCTCGGCGATCAGATGCAGCATCATGTCGGCCGACGAGGTGCCGCCGGCGCAGGTGAACACGCCGTCATCGACGACATAGAGCAGGGTCGACAGCTTGGCCTCGGGGAAGTCCTCGCCGAAGGCCGCGTGGTTCTCCCAGTGGATGGTGCAGCGCTTGCCGTCGAGCAGCCCGGCCTTCGCCAGCACATGCGCGCCGGTGCACAGCGCCCCCACCCGGGCGCCGCGGCGCACCTGCTTGCGCAGCCAGGTCATCACCGGCTTGGACGCCGCGCGGTCGAGCCCGAAGCCGGTGCACACCACGATCGAGCTGTCGCGGTTGACGTCCTCGATCGGCCCGTCGACCAGCAGCGTCGTGCCGTTCGAGCACTCGACCGGGGCGCCGGCTTCCGACACCAGACGCCAGGCATAGAGCGGCCGGCGCGCCATGCGGTTGGCGACCCGCAGCGGCTCGATCGCCGAGGCGAAGGCGATCATCGAGAACATCGGACAGAGCAGGAACACGAACTCCCGCGAGCGTGTCGCATCAGGTGCGGCGAGTGTCGGTGTGGCCGCCTTGCGGTCGATTGCGGAGCCCATGATCCGGTTTGTGCCTCTTGACTGCGCGGACGCGCGCGTGGGTGTCTGAATCCGACATTGATGCCGCAATCAGTCTGGCGTCAAGGGTGGCTCAGGCGCCTCTGGCCTCGACCCCGCGGGTCTGCTAGAGCGGGCGCATTCACGATCGGGAGAGCCTGAGATGACCCAGAGCTGGAGCCGCGCGAGTTGGCGCAACCACACCGCCCTGCAGATGCCCGTCTACCAGGACGAGGCGGCGCTGGCGCGGGTGACCGGGCGTCTGGCAAGCTATCCGCCGCTGGTGTTCGGCGGCGAGGCACGGCGGCTCAAGGCGCATCTGGCCGAGGTGGCCGAGGGCCGCGCCTTCCTGCTGCAGGGCGGCGACTGCGCCGAGAGCTTCGCCGATTTCAAGGCCGACAACATCCGCGACACCTTCCGCGTCATGTTGCAGATGGCGGTGGTGCTGACCTATGCCGCGCGCGTCCCCGTGGTGAAGGTGGGCCGCATGGCGGGCCAGTTCGCCAAGCCCCGCTCGGCGCCGACCGAGGTGGTGGGGGGGGTCGAGCTGCCGTCCTACCGCGGCGACATCATCAACGGCTTCGACTTCACGCCCGAGGCGCGCATCCCCGACCCCGAGCGGATGGTGCAGGCCTACATGCAGTCGGCCGCCACCCTGAACCTCTTGCGCGCCTTCGCCACGGGCGGCTATGCCGACCTGCACCGGGTGCAGAGCTGGAACCTGGAATTCGCCAAGGGCAGCCCGCAGGTCGAGAAATACCAGCAGATCGCCGAGCGGATCTCGGCCGCCATCGACTTCATGGCCGCCTGCGGCGTCACCTCGGACACCATGGAGACGCTGCGCACGGTCGAATACTACACCTCGCACGAGGCGCTGCTGCTGCCCTACGAGGAGGCGCTGGCCCGCATCGACTCGACCACCGGCGAGCCGGTGGCCTGCTCGGGTCACATGATCTGGATCGGCGACCGTACCCGCCAGCCCGACGGCGCGCATGTCGAGTTCTGCCGCGGCGTGATCAATCCGATCGGCCTGAAATGCGGGCCCTCGCTGATGCCCGACGATCTGCTGCGCCTGATCGACATCCTGAACCCGAAGAACGAGGCGGGGCGGCTCACGCTGATCTGCCGCACCGGGGCGGGCAAGGTCGCCGACCATCTGCCCGGCTGGGTTCGCGCGGTCGAGCGCGAGGGCCGCAAGGTGGTGTGGTCGTGCGACCCGATGCACGGCAACACCGTCAAGTCGGCCTCGGGCTACAAGACCCGGCCCTTCGACAAGGTGTTGCAGGAGGTGCGCGAATTCTTCGACGTCCACGGCGCCGAGGGCACCTATGCCGGCGGCGTGCATTTCGAGATGACCGGCCAGGACGTGACCGAGTGCATGGGCGGCATGCAGGACCTCACCGCCGAGGATCTCGCCAGCCGCTATCACACCGCCTGCGACCCGCGCCTCAACGCCAGCCAGTCGCTCGAGCTTGCGTTCCTCCTGAGCGCCGAGCTTGAGGAGATCATGGCGGCGCGCCGCGCGGCGGCCTCGGCCTGAGCGTGGCGGGCACTGCCGTCGTCCTCACCGCGCCGCGCGCGCGGGGGCTTTCGGACGCCGAGATCGCGGCGGCGGCGCGGCTGCTCGACGGCGACACGCCCCGTCGGCTCGGCCCGGCTGCGGCCGAGATCGCGATGGCGGCCGCGGCCGATCTCGCGGCACTCGCCGCGGCCCTGCCGGGGGTGGATGTGAACGCGGTGCCGCTGGCAGGGCGGCGCAAGCGCATCCTGATCGCCGACATGGATTCGACCATGATCCCGGTCGAATGCATCGACGAGATCGCCGATTTCGCGGGCGTGAAGCCGCAGGTCGCTGCGATCACCGAGCGCGCGATGGCGGGCGAGCTTGATTTCGAGGCGGCGCTGCGCGCCCGCGTGCGCCTGCTGCAAGGCTTGCCCGAGGCCGTGTTGGCCCGCGTCCATGCCGAGCGTGTCACCCTCAACCCCGGCGCCGCAGCACTTGTGCGCACGATGCGCGCGGCCGGGGCGCGGACCCTGCTGGTCTCGGGCGGGTTCACCTATTTCGCCGAGCGCGTGGCCGAGGCCGCCGGTTTCGCCGAGGCGCGCGCGAACGTGCTGTGCGCGGCTGGCGGGCGGCTCACCGGCGAGGTGGCCGAGCCGATCCTCGGGCGCGAGGCCAAGCTCGCGGCGCTGATTGCGGCCGCCGCCGAAATGGGCCTCGGCACCGACGCCGCCCTCGCGGTCGGCGACGGCGCCAACGATCTCGCGATGATCGAGGCCGCGGGGCTGGGCGTGGGGTTCCGGCCCAGGCCCGCGCTCGCCGCGAAGGCGGACGCGGTGATCCGCCATGCCGGGCTCGACGCGCTGCTTGCGCTCCAGGGCTATGCCGAGGACGAAATCGTCGGGCTGTGAGGGGCGCCGGCCTTGAACGCGCGGCCCCGGCGTCAGGCGCGATTCGCCGCCCCGGGCTTGACCTGATGCCTGCGTTGGAATGGGCATCGCGGTGCGCTGAGCCCCGGGGTACGCTCAAGGTGCGGCGGGGTGAGCGGCCTGCGCGCTGCGCTGCCCCGGCCGCCGAGCCGGGGCCTCCCTGGGATTGAGCAGTGTGGCGTGCGGCCTCTGGTCTGACCCGGAGGTCGGCGACGCGCGCTCCGCGCCTCGCCGCCCCGGCGCGATCTTTCCTGCTGCATCGTCATGATCGGGTCTAGACAGGGTGGATTTTGTCGTCCAATTTGCGGCAGACTTTCCAGATACACCGCAGATTGCGTAAACAATGCAGGAATTCGCAGAACCTTTCGCCCTCGCGGCACGGCTGATCGCCTCGGGCGATGCCGAGTTGCTGGCGATCGTGCTGCTGTCGCTGCGGGTCAGCCTTTCGGCGGTGCTGATCGCGGCGCTGATCGGCATGCCGCTGGGGGCGGCGCTGGCGGTCGGGCGGTTCCCGGGGTGCGCGGCGGCGGTGGTGCTGGTCAACGCGCTGATGGGGCTGCCACCGGTGGTGGTGGGTCTGCTGGTCTACCTGATGATCTCGCGGTCGGGGCCGCTGGGCGTGCTGGGGCTGCTGTATACTCCGACGGCGATGATCATCGCGCAGGTGGTGCTGGTGACGCCGATCGTCGCGGCGCTGACCCGGCAGGTGGTCGAGGATCTGAACGCCGAATACGGTGAACAGCTCCGCTCGCTGGGGGTCTCGCGCGCGGCCTCGGTGCCGACGCTGCTGTGGGACGGGCGCGCGAGCCTGATGACCGCGCTGCTGGCGGGCTTTGGCCGGGCGATTGCCGAGGTGGGCGCGGTGATCATCGTCGGCGGCAACATCAACCATGTCACGCGGGTGATGACCACGACCATCGCGCTCGAGACCTCGAAGGGGAACCTCGCGCTGGCGCTGGCGCTGGGGATCATTCTGGTTGCCATCGCCATCGCGGTGAACGCGGCGCTGGGCCTGTTGCGCGGGCCGGCCGGGCGGGCCGCCCATGCGTGACGTGAGCCGCCCCGCCGATCTCGCGTCCGGGCGGTGCCCCGGCATCCTGCCGCTGGAGGCCGAGGGGCTGGTGGTGGTGCGCGGCGGGCAGCGGCTGCTGGCGGTCGACCGCCTGGTGCTTGCCACCGGCGGGCCCACGCTGGTGATGGGGCCGAACGGCGCGGGCAAGAGCCTGCTGCTGCGGCTGCTGCACGGGCTGATCGAGCCCACGGCGGGGCGCGTGCTGTGGGCCGGGCAGGGGGCCGACCCGGCGATCCGGCGGCGGCAGGCGATGGTGTTCCAGCGCCCGGTGCTGCTGCGCCGCTCGGTCGCGGCGAATGTCGATTACGCGCTGAAGGTGCAGGGCGTGCCGCGGGCCGGGCGCCCGGCGCGCGTGGTCGAGGCGCTGGCGCGCGGGGCGCTGGACGCGCAGGCGCGCCAGCCCGCGCGCACCCTGTCGGGCGGCGAGCAGCAGCGCCTCGCGCTGGTGCGCGCGCTGGCGGTGGGCCCCGAGATCCTGTTCCTGGACGAGCCGACCTCGAGCCTCGACCCCGCCGCCACGGCGGCGATCGAGCGGCTGATCCTGAGCGCCGCGGCCGAGGGCACCAAGGTCGTCATGGTCAGCCACGACCCCGGGCAGGCGCGGCGCCTGGCGGCCGAGGTGGTGTTCCTGCACCGCGGCCGGGTGGTCGAGCAGAGCACGGCCGAAAGCTTCTTCGAGCGCCCCGGCTCGCGCGAGGCGCGCGCCTATCTCGCGGGCGACCTCGTGATCTGACCTGACGCCAACAACCGGAGGATTCCATGTTCAGACGCAGTTTCATCGCGGCCACCCTCGCCCTGGCGGTGGGGCTTGGCCTTGCCGCCCCCCGGGCCGAGGCGGCGGAGCGTTTCATCATCGTGCAGTCGACCACCTCGACCGCGAATTCGGGGCTGCTGGATGCGATCCTGCCCGGGTTCACCGCGAGCACCGGCATCGAGGTGCGGGTGGTCGCGGTCGGTACCGGGCAGGCGATCAAGAACGCCGAGAAGGGCGACGGAGACGTGCTGCTGGTCCATGCGAAGTCGGCCGAGGAGAAGTTCGTGGCCGATGGCTGGGGGGTCGAGCGCCTCGACGTGATGTTCAACGACTTCGTGGTGGTCGGCCCGGCCAGCGACCCGGCGGGGATCAAGGGCGCGACCGACGCGGCCGCGGCGATGCGCAGGATCGCGGACGCGGGCGCGCCCTTTGCCTCGCGCGGCGACGATTCGGGCACGCACAAGGCCGAGTTGAAGCTGTGGGAAACCGCCGGGGTCGACGTCAAGGCCGCCTCGGGCGGCTGGTATCGCGAGACCGGCTCGGGCATGGGTGCGACGCTGAATGCGGGCGTCGGCATGGGCGCCTATGTCCTGACCGACCGGGCAAGCTGGGTGAGCTTCGGCAACAAGGCCGATCATGTCGTGGTGGTCGAGGGCGACCCCCGGCTGTTCAACCAGTATGGCGTGATCCTGGTGAATCCCGCGAAGCATCCGGCGGTGAAGGCGGCGGACGGACAGGCCTTCATCGATTGGCTGACCGGCGCCGAGGGGCAGAAGGCGATTGCGGGCTTCAAGGTCGGCGGCGAGCAATTGTTCTTCCCGAACGCCAAGGGCGCGGTCCCGGGCCAGGGCTGAACCCGGCGCCGCGCCGTGCGGGCCGGGAGGCCCCGGGTCGAGCCCGGGGCCCTGCCATTCGGTCGCGCATGGGGCCGGGCGACGGGTTGGGGCGCGAGAGGTGACGGCGGTTCGGGCTGCGCTGTCCCGGGCTTGACCGCGGGCACCGCGAGCGGCCGGGGGCCACATGGTCCATTGCGGTCCGGGCGCGGAGGCCGGGGCGCGGCGCGGCTTGCCGTCGATGGGTTACGATCAGGGCAGGTCGCGAGGCGCGCGGGGTTGCATGGCGCACCGAGCGCAACGAGGCCTCGGGTCGAGCCCGGGGCCCTGCCATGGGGTCGGGCCCGGGGGCCGGGCGATGGGTTGTGGCGCAAGCGGGGGCGCGGTGGGGGCCGCGCCGGGGGCTCAGCCCACCGCGGCGTTGTAGTGGACCCGGCCGAGCCCGGTGGTGTCGTAGCCGCCGAATTCGGCCACCCGGGCGCGGAAGCCCTCGGTGCCGAGGAAGCCGATCAGGCGCTGGAAAGGCGGCTCGAACCAGCCCCGGCGCCAGACCGCGAGGTCGAAGCGCTCCTCGATCAGCGGCACGAAGCCAAGCCCGAACTGGCGTGCGACGCAGGCGAGCCCGAAGGCTGCGTCGGCCTTGCCCTCGAGCACCCTGAGCGCGACATCGGCCTCGGTGCGGGCAACGCTGGTGGGGCCGGGCAGCGCCGCGGCATCGAGGCCCGCGGCCTGCGCCAGCGCCTCGAACAGGCGCTGGCTTGCCGCCCCGGCCTGACGGCGGGCGAACGAGCGCCCGGCCAGATCGGCGATGCCCGCGATCCCGAACGGGTCGCCGGGTGCCACGATCAACCCCCGGGCGCGGCGCGCGAATTCGACCAGCACCACCGGCGCCCCCGGCAGGCGGGATGCAAGCGTCGCGGTGTTCCAGCCGTCCGGCTCGTGGATGTGCAGCGCGCAGGCCACCGCCTCGCGCCGGGCGAAGCGGTCGAGCCCGTCGAGGCTGCCGTCGAGGAAGGCGGCGATGCCGCAGCCGGATTCGCGCAGCGCCCAGTCGAGCAGCGGGTCGTGGCTGCCGACGATGACCTGCGGCGGCGCCTCGGCTGCCGACGGGCCGGACCGGGCCGCGGCCATCCAGGCCTCGATCTCGGCCCGCGGGAACAACAGCTTGCCGACCACGCGCACGCAGGGCACCTCGCCATTGCCGGCGAGGTCGTAGACCTTGCGCTCCTTGATGCGCAGAAGCTCGGCCAGCTCGCGCGTCGTGAGGTAGGCGGCGGTGGTGTCGGGCATGGTCATGGGCCGGCTTTTAGCTGTCCGGCGGGCGCAATGCCAGCGGGCCGCGCGCGCGGGAAACGGATCGTGGCGCGCAGCCCCGGGGCGTTGTCGTCCAGCCCCAGCCGGGCGCCGTGCAGCCGGGCGACCGCATCGACCAGCGCGAGCCCCAGCCCCGCGCCCTCGCCGCCCCGGGCGGGGTCGAGCCGGACGAACCGCTGGCGCACCCGGGCGCGTGCGTCCTCGGGGATGCCGGGGCCGCGGTCGGCGACCGAGAGCACCGGCGCACCGCCGTCGATCTCGGCGCCGAGGCGCACCGCCGTGCCCGGCGGGGCATGGCGGATCGCGTTGTCCAGCAGGTTGCTGAGCGCCTGCGCCAGAAGCTGCGGATGCCCCGCGACCGTGAGGGCGTCGCCCGCCGAGACCTCGAGCGTCACGCCCTGTTCCTCGGCCGGGGCGGCATAGAGGTCGCCCACGTCGCGAGCGAGGACGGCGAGGTCGACCGCCTCGAACTGCTCGGCGGCGATCCCCGCTTCGATCCGCGAAATCTCGAGCAGGGCGCTTGCCATGGCCAGCACCGCGTCGGCCTCGGCCCGGGCGCTGAGAATGCGCGCGCGCCGGGTCTCCGCGTCGGCGGCGGCGTCGAGGGCGGCGTCGAGGTGGCGGCCGAGCCGGCCGAGCGGGCTGCGCAGGTCGTGCGACAGGCTGTCGGTCACCATGCGCAGGTCGCCCACCAGCGCCGAGATCCGCTCGAGCATGGCGTTGAGCGTGGCGGCGAGCCGGTCGAACTCGTCGCCCGAGCCGCTGAGCGCGATGCGCCGGTCGAGCGCGCCGCCCATGATCGCCTGCGCGGTGCCGGCGATGCCGTCGATCCGCCGCAGGATCAGGCGCGACAAGAGCCAGCCGGTGCCGAGCGCCATCAGCGCCATCGCCGCGAGGCCCCAGCCGAGCGCGCGCACCAGCGTCGCGTCGAACGCCGCGCGTGCCGCCACGTCGCGCCCGACCAGCAGCCGCTCGCCCCGCCCGAGCCGCACCGAGACCGCCGAGATCGTCGTCGGCCGGTCGGCATCGTCGAGGCGATAGAGGTCGAGCGTCACCCAGCCGCCGCCGGGCACGACGCCGGGCGGCCAGGCGGCGAGGTTGCCGGCGATGCGCGCGCCGCGCGGGTCGGTCAGCAGATAGACCGCATCGCGCCCGGTCGGCCGGCCGAGGCGGCGCTCGACCGCGGCGGCGAGCGCGGGGAGCCCGCCCTGGCGGTAGTCATCGGCCAGCCCGCGCAGTTCGGCCTCGACCACGGCGCGCTGTTCGGTGTCGATCACGCCGCCCGTGCGCCAGTAGACGAAGCCCAGCACCAGCGCGGTGGCCACCGCCACCAGCACGAGATGCGCGGCGACCAGGCGCGTCGTGGCGTTGTGCGCCACGCCTCAGTCCCCGGCCGTCATCATGTAGCCCGAGCCGCGCAGGGTGCGGATCAGCGGGCGCTCGCCCTCGGCGTCGATCTTGCGGCGCAGGCGGCTGATATGGACGTCGATCACGTTGGTCCGGGGGTCGAAGTGATAGTCCCAGATGCCTTCCAGCAGCATGGTGCGGGTGACCACCCGGCCCTGCCGGCGCATCAGGTAGTCGAGCATCTGGAACTCGCGCGGCTGAAGCTCGATCCGCCGCCCGCCGCGTTCGGCGGTGCGCGCGATCAGGTCGAGCACGAGGTCGCCGCAGGTCAGCACCGTTTCGGGCTCGGTGCGCGGGTCGGGCGGGCGGCGCAGCACGGCCTCGAGGCGGGCCTCGAGCTCGCTGAACGAGAAGGGCTTGACCAGGTAGTCGTCCGCGCCCGCGCGCAGGCCCTTCACCCGCTCGTCGATCGCGCCCATAGCGGTCAGCAGGATCGCGGGCTGCGTGACCCCGGCGGCGCGCGCCGACTTGAGCAGCGAGAGCCCGTCGAGATCGGGCAGCATCCGGTCGAGCACCAGCGCGTCGAACCCGCCGCCGGTGGCGAGGTACAGGCCCTCGCGCCCCGACCCGGTCGCCTCGACCGCGTAGCCGGCCTGCGCGAGGCCGCGGGCGATGTAGGCCTGGGTCTCGGGGTCGTCCTCGACGACGAGGATCCGGCGGGGCATCGGTATTCTCCCGAACGGGCTGCGGGTGCGGGGCGCGCGCGCCCGGGTCCCGGCCTATGTAAACATGCCGCGGGCCGGACGGAAATGCTCCGCCCGGCCCGGGCGCTCGCCTGCGGGGGTCAGGCGAGCGGGACGCCGATGAAGATCTGCGCGGAGCCGCGCGCGATCTTGAGGAGCACGGCGTCCAACGGCGCATCGGCGATGGCGCGCGCGACGTCGGCGGGCCTGGTCACCGGCTTGCCGGCGACCGAGAGGATCACGTCGCCGACCCGCATCCCGGCTTCCGCCGCCTGACTGTCGGCCG
>JAVVFE010000098.1:0-9498 GCA_032251175.1 Thermohalobaculum sp. | reverse complement strand
CGGTGTTCCCCGAGCAGCAGGAGGCGGTGATGGAACTGATCCGCGCGGTCAAGCGCGGCCGCACCGGCGCGCCCGTGCGCGCGGCGCTGGCGGCCCTGACCGAGGCGTTGCGCGCGGACACCGACGCCGTGCTGATCGCCTGCACCGAACTGTCGGTGATCGCCGACGCCATCGCGCCCGGCGCGCCGGTGCTGGACGCGATGGACGTGCTGGCGGGCGAGATCGTCCGCCTCGGCGCGCCCGATCGTGCCGCCGGCAGCGCGCCGCGCGCGACCGGGTGAGCGGACCGCCTGCCGCGCCGTCCGCGCGCCCCGACCGGCGGCGGTCGCGCGGGCCGATGAGCTGGCGGATCTGTGGCGGACACTGATGCCGCATCGCGACGGGGCGCGCGGGTCGGCGCGCTGCGAGGGGCCACCGGCCCACCCGCGCGCGCGACCGCCGCCCATGGGCGCCGGGGTCGGGCAGTCGCCCGCCGCGTCAGGACCGCAGGCGGCATCCGCGCCGCGACCGACGGGTGGGCGCCGCCCGGCATCCGGTCCATGTCGCCAACCGGCGACGGAGGGCAGCCCCGGCTGCGTTCGATGCCCTGAACGCCGCCGCTTGCCGCGGCAGGATCGCGCGGCGGCCGGACCCGGCGAACGCAGGAGGAAGGAGATCCCATGATCCGGCTGATCGCAATCGCCGCGCTCGCGGTCATGCTCGGCACCGGCGCTGCCCGGGCGGGGGGCGTCGAGGGTGTGTGGCTGACCGAAAAGCGCAAGGTGGCCGTCGAGCTTTACCCCTGCGGCGGGGCGATGTGCGGCAAGATCGTCTGGCTGGCGAAACCCCGGTCGCGCGACGGCATGTTGCGGCGCGACGTCCGCAACCCCGATCCGGCCCTGCGCGACCGGCCCTGGTGCGGCATCGAGGTGATCCGCGGCCTGCGCCGGGATGGCCCGGGCTGGGCCGACGGACATTTCTATTATCCCAAGGAGGGCAAGAGCTTCGACATCGATCTGAGCGACGCCGGCGACGGCACGCTGAAGGTGCGCGCCTATCTGGGCATCAGGCTGCTGGGCAAGACCGAGGTCTGGACCCGGCCCGAGGGCGATCTGCCGGGCTGCGAGCCCGACGTCTGAGCGACCGATCTCGGTGGGCCTGAGCGACGGCTCTTGGGGCGCCGGCTCGCGGGCCGGGGCGGCGGCGTGGCGCCGGGATCGCGCTGTCCCGGGCTCGTCGTGCGCGCGCGCCCCGGGACCTCGCGGTGCGGCGCGCGCGAGCCCGCCGGGGTCGCGGCCCGGGGGCCGGGGCCGCAGGAGGCGAGGGTCAGCTTTCGCGGGCCCGGAGCATGGCTTCGGCAAAGGCGAGGTCGGCCGGCTTGTCGACGTCGTGCGCCGCCTCGGCATGGTCGAGCGTGACCAGGGACGCGCTGCATCTCGCGGCCCGGCCCAGCGCCCGTGCTGCCGCCGCCATCGTCAGCCACCCGGCCGCATAGGCTGCGAGCGTCGCCGGGCCGATCGCGAGTGCCATCCGCCACGGCCGCTTGCGCTCGGCTTCCAGCCGCTGCCAGAACCGCACCGCGGCCTCGGCCTGGGGCGTCCGCAGCGCAAACAGGTTGCAGCCGCTGACCTGCGCGTCGCGAAACCGCAGGTAGGTGCGGCGCGCCGGGTTGCCCGCGGCTTCCACCACGGCGCGGGTTGCCACGCCGGCGCAGACATCGACGCCCGTGGCCTCGGCCCCGGCGATGAAATCCGCGACCATCGCGGGCGTCAGCAGCGGGTGGTCGGCGGTCGTCACCAGGATCGGGGTGGCCGCCGCCGCCAGCGCCGCCGCCACCGAGCGCGCGGGCGAGGCGGCAGCGTCGAGGCGCTCCAGCCCGTCGGGCAGGGCGGGGGCGTCGGGCTCGATCGAGACGAGGATGCGGCCGATCCCGGCGGCGGTCAGCGCCTCGGCCACGCGCGCGATCATGGTGCGGCCCGCGATCTCGGCGAAGGCCTTGTGGCTGACGCCCGCGGCCTGCGCCACCGGGTCGGCAGCCCCGCGCGAGCCGGCGAGGATGAGCGCGGTCCAGGTCATGCCAGCACCTTCTCGTAGACCCGCCAGGTCTTGGTCAGCCGTCCCTCGAGCGATTCTATGATCCGGCGCACCGGCCAGTTGTCCTCGAGCAGCCACGACAGCTCCAGCCGGTCGATGCCCCGCGCCCGGGCGCGCTCCTCGAGCGAATAGATCAGCAGCAGCGGCAGCGCCTTGCCCAGCACGGTGCCCGCGGCCGCGCGGGTGACCCCCATCAGCGGCACGCGGCCCGACCGCAGGCCCCGAACCTTGAGCCGCCACAGCAGTTTCGCCCAGCCGAACGGCAGGAGGCGGCCGCCGAGGTCGCGGATTGCCTCGTTGATGTTGGGCAGGAGCACGATGAAGCCGGCGGCCTCGCCGCCGATCTCGGCGATGCGCACAAGCTCGGGGTCGAGGATCGGCTTGAGTTCGGCGGCCATCGCGTCGATCTCGGCCTCGGTCAGCGGCACGAAGCCCCAGTTGCCGGACCAGGCGTCGTTGAAGATCGCCGTCACCGTGCGGATTTCCTCGGCGAAGCGGCGCCGGTCGAGCCCGCGCAGCCGCACGCCCTCGGCCAGCGCGCGGTCGGCGATGCGGCGCGGGCGGTCGGGCAGGCCCTTCGAGACATCCATCTCGTAGGCGACCAGATCGCGACCCTTGACCCAGCCCTGGCGTTCCACCGCGGCGGCCATCCAGGCGGGGTCGTGCGCCATCATCAGGAAGGGGGGCGTGTCGAACCCGTCGACCAGCAGCCCCGAGGTCTCGTTGATCGAAAGCGAGAAGGGGCCGCGCCCGAGGCCGGCGCCGCGGGCGATCAGCCAGTCTTCGGCCACCGCCATCAGTTGCGCCAGCACGCCTGCGTCCTGCGCGGCCGGCATGCCCCAGAAGCCGACGCGCCGGCCCTCGACCGCGGGGGCGAGGCGGTCGATCTGGGCGCTGATCCGCCCCACCGGCCGGCCGGCCTGCCACGCCAGCCACAGTCCCACCTCGGCATGGCGGAAGAACGGGTTGTGGCCCGGGTCGACATGCTGGCGCCGCTCGATCCGCAGCGGCTCGACCCAGTTGGGGTCGCCCGCCATCAGCCGTCCCGGCAGGCGGATGAAGGCCTCGCGCTCGGCGCGCGTGGTCACGGGGCGGATGTCGATTTCGGCAGCCATGGGGCGTGTGTCTCCGTGCGGTCGCGCGCAGCGATACCAGAGGCAGTATGGTTGCGCTATTCCTCGAGCAGGATGATGCCCCAGAGGCCGAGGCCTGCGAACAGCACCGGCGCGGTGGCGACCGCCAGGACCGGGTCCATTGCACCGCTCGCGCCCAGCGAGATCAGGAAGCCGTCGGTCGCGATGAACAGGAACCCGGTCGCGACGCCCGCCGCTGCGAGCCAGCCGCGCCCGCCCGAGCGGCTGAGGCCGAAGCCCGCCGTCGCCGCGAACAGCAGCATGATGGCCGGCACGCTGGCCGCCGCGTAACCGCGCCACAGCCGCGTCTGGTAGAACGCGCCCCCGCGCGCGCCGTAGGCGATGCCCGCAAGCACCTGTGCGGCCTGCCCTGCGCCGACGAATTCGGGGCGCGCCGCCAGGGTCAGCACATCGGCCGGCGTGAGCCGGGTGACCCAGCGCCGGTCGACGCCTTCTGCACGGCGCTTGCCGGGCGCGGTCACGGCGAGCGGGCCGGTCAGATCCCAACCGCCATCGCGGTAGACGGCGCCGCCCGCATCGGTGCGCCCCAGGATATCGCCGTTCGGATCGAGCGCGAAGATCGAGACGCCGGTCAGCTCCTCGCCGGTCGGCGTGGCGCTGGCGATGCGCACGATCTCGCCCGGCGCGCGCGCCCAGATGAGCCCGGCGGTGGGCGTGCCGACCAGCTCGGGGAAGGTGCGGACCAGTGCCCGCTCGGCCCAGGCGGCGACGCCGTCTGACAGGAGGCCGTAGCCGGCGCCCAGCAGCAGCGAGACCGGCAGCACCTGAAGCATCAGCCTGAGCGTGTTGAGCCCGGCCGCCCGCATCACCACCAGTTCCGATCGCGCGGCCAGCGCGAAGAAGGCGATCGCCCCCCCGGTCAGGACCGCGATCGGCAGCACGGTGGCGGCGATCAGCGGCAGGCGCAGTGCGGCATACCGCGCGAGGGCGCTGAACCCGCCGAGGTCCAGCAGATCGGTTGCCGTGTCGATCAGGTCGAGCCCCAGCGCGAGGATCAGCAGCACGCCCAGCGTGCCCACGATCGCGAGCGCCAGTTGGCGCATGAGGTAGCGCCCCAGCGTCACCGCCGCACCTCGGCGCGGCCGTCGTCATCGGTGCCGAAGCGCCGGCGCAGATCGGCGGACCACAGATCGATCAGCCGCAGCACCGCGCGCACCGGCGACAGCGCGCCCTGTCCGGGGGTCAGCAGGTAGATCAGCCCGGTCAGCGCAAGGAACCCCGCGCACAGCCCCCACAGCCCGAGCGCCGGGTCGACGCGGCCGAGATCGGCCATGCTCTCGACCATCTTGATCAGGTTGTCATAGGCGGCGAGCAGTCCGATGGCGATGGCGATGCGCGGCCAGACTGGCGAGCGTTTGCGCGTGACCCCCAGCGGCACGGCGAGCAGCGCGACGCCGATCAGCGACACCGCCCGGACCAGCCGGGCGTGCAGCTCGGATGCAAAGCGCGGCTCGGCCGGCAGCACGCCATCCCCGCGCGCGAGGCGGGCAAGCTCGGTCAGGGTGAGTTCGCGCTCCGACTCGCCCCGCGGCCGGAACGGGGTGCCCTCGAGCGGAAAGTGGCGCTCGAGCGTCAGCTCGTCGAACACGAGCCGCCCGCCGTCAGCGGTCATGCCGATGCCGTCGCGCAGCAGCAGGCTGACCGTGGTGCCATCGGCGTTCGGCACAACGATGCCGTGGCGCGCGGTCAGCACCAGGTCGCCGCCGGGCTCGCGCTGCAGGGCGAACACCCGGTCGAGAATCCGCCCGGTGGGGTCGATCGCCTCGGCCGAGATGGTCAGCTCGTCGCCCGCCTCGACGAACACGCCCTGTTCCACCCGCCCGTTCCAGGCGGCGGTCAGCACCGAGTGGCGGATCTCGTAATAGGCATAGCGGCTGTAGGGCTGGACGAAGCCGAACAGCAGCACGCTGACCACGCCCAGCAGGGCGGCGTGCAGGATGAAGGGCAGCCCGATCCGCCTGAGCGACCAGCCCGCGCCTTCCAGCGCGTCAATCTCGTTCTGCTGGCTCAGGCTGGCGAGGCAGGTCAGGATGCCGATGCAGAACGACGCCGGCAGCGCAAGCCCGATGTAGTGCGGCACGAGGCTGACCGCCATGCCGAGCGCGGGGCCGATGGCGGTGCCCTGTCCGGTCACCAGGTCGAACAGCCGCAGCATCCGCTCGAGCAGCAGCGCCAGCAGCGTCACGATCAGCGCCGCGCCCATGCGCGGCATCATCAACCCCAGCAGGTAGCGGTCGACCAGGCGCGAGGCACGGGGAAAAGCCAAACCGCGCGCCTCAGCCGGGCCAGGCGGCAGCGAGCCGCGCGACCAGCCGGGCGCGCGCCGCGGGCGCCGGTGTCACGGCCTGCGCCAGCGCCGGTGGCCCGGGCCAGCCGGCGTCCGGCACCTCGATGCCCTCGGCGGCACGCGCGCCCGGATAGCGCGGCAGGACGTGGAAGTGGACATGCGGATCGACCATCATCAGCATGAGATAATTGATCTTCTCGTATCCGACCGATACCCGCAGCATAGCCTCGACCGCGGCGATGGCGCGGCCCAGATCGGCATGCGCCGCCGCCGGCAAGTCGCCCCAGGCGGTGGCCTCCGACTTCGCGGCCAGCACCAGCGCGCCCAGGGTTGGCTGCGCCGGGCGCAGCAGCACCATCCAGTGATCGGTTCCGGCGATGCGGGTATCGGGCCAGCCGAAGGCGCGGATCGTCTGGTTCGGCATCTCGCTCTCCCGGCCGCTCACGCCCCTGCCCCGGCGCCGGGAGCCATTCTAGCGGTGCTGCCTTCGCTCACAAGGGGCGCGAGTGCCGCGGCGCCGGGGTCGGGCAGCACGAAATCGAGAGGGGTGCGTGCCTCGATCCCGGCGGCGGTGGCGGCACGTTCCTCCAGCCGCAGGCGCCAGCCGCTTGTGGTGTGGCGCAGGCGCAGCAGCCGCCAGGCCGCGCCATCGCGCCCGGGGCCGGGCCGCGCGCTGGCCGAGGGCGCGCCGAGCACCGGGATGCGCCCCGCCGGCCCGTCGATCCACGACAGCTCGCGTCGGTGCGTGTGTCCGTGCAGCACCAGCCCTGCGCCCCGGCGCGCCAGGATCGCGCAGACCGCCGGGCCATCGGTCAGCGCCTTGCGCCGGACGGTGATGGGCGTCGGCGGGTGATGGATCAAGACGACCGCGAGCCGCCCCTCGGCCGCGATCGCCGCCAGCATGGCGTCCAGCCGGTCGCGCTGCGCCGGGCCGACGATGCCGGTGGCAAGGAACGGCAGGCTCGCCGCCGAAGTCGAGACGCCGATCACCGAAATCGGCCCCAGGTCGCGCCGCCACGGATAGCCGGCACGCCCGTCCGGCCCGGTCAGGTAGGCGCCCCAAGCGGCATGCAGCGCTCGCGTCATGCCGGGCGCGATGGCCTCGTGGTTGCCCGGCACCACGGCGACGCGGTCGGGCGGGCCAAGGCGCTCGAGCCAGGCGCGGCCGCGGCGGAACTCGGCCTCGAGCGCGAAGTTCACCAGGTCCCCGGTCATCGCGATCAGGGCGGGGGCCTGCGCGTGAATGTCGGCGAGGATCGCCTCGGCCAGCGCGGTGCGCTGGATGGCGCGTCGCTTCAGCCGCCAGTTAAGCCAACTCAGCGCCCGCTTCGACAGAAACTCGCGCCCCCGCGGAGCACCAAGGTCGAGGTGCGGATCGGTGAGGTGGGCGATCAGGAATTCGGCCGTCATCCGGCAATCTCCGCCTTTCATGGGCGGCCCCATCGGAGTAAGAGCCCCTTAACGCGCGCCCGCCCGCGTCTGCCTTAGGCGCGCGGGCGCACAGGCGCAAGGTCGAACGGGCAGGGGACGGCAACCTTGGCAACGGTGATTGCGGCATTGGTGGGCCCCGAGGGGCAGGCGGCCTTCGGGCTGAACGGCGCGGCGCGGCTGCTGCGTCAGTTCCCGCGGACGGGGCTGGTGGCGGGAACGCCCGATGTGGCGGGCGTAATCCTGCGCGCCGATCACGTCTATGGCGCCGGGGTGCTGGCTGCCTTGGCCGAAGCCGCGCCGGGCACCGTGCTGACCGGTGCCGACGGGCGCGCGGTCGGCGCACGCATGGACGATGCCAGCCGCGACTGGGCAATCGCGCTGGTCGAGGGGCTGGGCACGGTCGAGGCGCTGCCCGACGGTGCGCGGGCGCTGACGGGGGTGGAACTCGCCGGGCGCTACGACCAGAAGCTGCGCAAGAAGGCCGATCCGCTGGTGATGCCGGCGGCGGATCGCGTGGCGGTCGAGCGGGCGCTGTTCGACGCCTCCTACAAGGGCGTCACCGACCTTGTGACCAAGCGTGTCTGGCCACGCCCGGCGCTGGCGGTCACCCGCTGGTGCGCGCTGAACGGCATCACGCCCAATCAGGTGACCTGGGCAAGCCTGGTCATGGTGCTGGCCGCCTTCTCGCTGTTCTGGCAGGGCGAATTCGCCATGGGGCTGACCGCGGCCTGGATCATGACCTTCCTCGACACGGTCGATGGCAAACTTGCACGTGTCACGGTCTCGGCCTCGAAGCTGGGGGACGTGCTCGACCATGGCATCGATCTGATTCATCCGCCGTTCTGGTGGTGGGCCTGGGCCGTGGGCTGCGCCAACATCGGCCAGCCATTGGACGACGGGGGGCTCGCGGTCGGTGTGATCGTCGCAGGCTACATCGCCCAACGCCTTGAGGAGGGATGGTTCATCGCGCGCTATGGCATCGAAATGCACATCTGGCGCCGATTTGACAGCGTGTTTCGCGAGATCACCGCACGCCGAAATCCGAACCTTCTGATTCTGATGGGTTTCACTCTGGCGGGCGCCCCGCGCGCTGGGCTGATCGCGGTCGCCTGGTGGACCGCAATCTGCTTTGGCGTCCATCTTGTCCGGGTGGTGCAGGCGGAAGCGGCGCGGCGGCGCGGGCCGCTGACCTCGTGGATGATGGCTGCGTGACCCTGACGATCGGTCTCATCCGCAACCGCGCGAGCACACGCAACCTCCGGGGTGCGGCAGTGCCCGCCGCGGGGGGAGGGGTGATCCTGCGCGAAACCGGCAGCCTCGACGAGCTTTCAGGCGCGCTGGCCGATCTTCGGGCCGCGGGGGTCGGGCTTCTCATCCTCGACGGCGGCGACGGCACGGTGCGCGAGGTGGTGACCCGCCTGCCCGCCATCTGGCGCGAGGCGCCGCCGCGACTCGCAATCCTCGCCCATGGCAATACCAACCTGATCGCGCGCAAGACCGGTGCGGTGCGCGGCGCCGAAGGGCTTGCCCGCCTGGTCGCTGCGGCGCATGCGGGGTGGCTGACCGAGTGTCGCCTGCCGGTGCTGCACATCGCGCGCGAGGGGGCGCCGGCGCTGGGGGGCTTCATCGCCGGCTGGGGCGTCTACGAGACCGGCTCCCGTCTCGCGGCCCAGGAGATTGCGGCGCGCGGCGGCGGACAGGTGGCGCTTGCAGTTGCCGCCACCCTGCGTCGCGCGCTGTTCGGGCGCGAGGCGGCGGCGATCCGAGAGGGAATTGCTGCACGTCTATCGGTCGATGGCGCGGCTCTGCCCATGGGGCCGCGCCTCGCCGGGCTCGTGACCACTTTGCCAGGGGCGCTGGTGATGGGGCTGAGGCCGTTCTGGGGCGTGGGCGCCGCGCCGTTGCGCTGGCTCGATGTGGCAGCGCCCGGGCGCCGCCTTGCGCTGGCCGCGCCGTTCGTGCTGGCGGGGCGGCCGCTGGGCTGGATGGCAGAAGCGGGATATCGCTCGGGCAGGGCGGTGGCGCTCGACCTCGAGCTTGGGTCGGGCGTGCGCTTCGTGCTGGATGGTGAAGCCTTCGATCCCGGCCCGGCCGGGCGCCTGCGGCTGACGGCCGGGCTCGAGGCGAGCTTTGTCACGCCGGGGTGAGGTGGTCTCGACTTTTCCTGCAAGCGCGCGTAATCAGACCTCATGAACCAGATGCAGCCCGCGCCCGCGCCGGCGGCCAAGCCGGCGACCCTGACCAACCCGCTGCGCAAGCGCGTCAAACGGCTGGGCAAAAAGCTCACCCGCTGGATGGCAACGATCCAGTCGCGCGACAGCCTGGTGCCCGACACGCCTTTCATCGACAGCGCGCATTTTCCGTTCCTGAGGGAATTCGAGGATCGTTGGCACGAGATCACGGCCGAGGCGCGCGAGATCCTGAAGTTCCGCGAGGCGATCCCGGCGTTCCAGGAGATTTCGCCCGACCAGTATCGCATCGCGACCGCGAAGAACTGGCGCACCTTCATCCTCTACGGCTTCGGCGAGCGGCTGGCGCGCAACTGCCGGCAGG
>JAVVFE010000097.1:0-9554 GCA_032251175.1 Thermohalobaculum sp. | reverse complement strand
GCCATCGCGATGGGGCAGGAGATCGCCTATGACGAGATGGGCAACGTCAAGACCGGCACGCTGATGGACTTCTTCGTGCCGACCGCGTGGGAGACCCCGCACTACGAGACCGACTGGACCACCACCCCCTCGCCGCACCACCCGATCGGCGCCAAGGGCGTGGGCGAAAGCCCCAATGTCGGCGGCGTGCCCTGCTTCTCGAACGCGGTCAACGACGCCTTCCGCGCCTTCGGCCATGTCCACGCCCACATGCCGCACGACCACTGGCGGATCTGGAAGATCGCCCATGACCTCGGCCTGCACGGCTGACCGCCGCCCCGCAGCCCCGGCCCCCGCGCCGGGGCCCCGCGGGGCAGCGCACGCGACTCCGGCAAGGCCCCGGGTCAAGCCCGGGGCAGCACCACGCGGCGCACCGGACCACGCTACAGCCCCGGCCCCCGCGCCGGGGCCCCGCGGGGCCGCGCGCCCCCACGCCGCGGGCACCGCACCAGCAGGGAGCGCGCGTGATTGCACGCACCTCGAATTTTCACATCCTTCAAAAATATCATCAATATCAATAACTTACAGTGATTTCACGTGTGAAAGCCCTTGCGCGACACCCGCACCGGCGCGGAAAACTGACCCGCAACACCAGCCTTGGGCCCCGGGCCCGACCCGGGGCCGCCTTGCCGGACCGCCCGACCGGCCCCGCACCCCACCCGCCGCGCCAGCGCCCCTCCCCCGCACCGGGGGCTCCGCACCATGACCTATCGCGACCTCCAGGGCCGCCTCGCCCAGACCGGCTACGTCGCCGACGACGCCCTCGCCATGGCGCTGCACCTCGCCCTCGCCCTTGGCCGCCCCCTGCTGGTCGAGGGCCCCGCCGGCGTCGGCAAGACCGAGATCGCCAAGGCGCTGGCGGCCATCACCGGCGCGCGCCTGATCCGGCTGCAATGCTACGAGGGGCTCGACGCCTCGGCCGCGATCTACGAGTGGAACTACCAGCGCCAGCTCCTCGCCATCCGCGCCGCCGAGGGCATGGGCGAGGACGCGCTGTTCACCGAGAAATATCTCCTCAAGCGCCCGCTGCTCGAGGCGATCACCCAAGACCAGCCCCCGGTCCTGCTGATCGACGAGATCGACCGCGCCGACGAGGAATTCGAGGCCTACCTGCTGGAAATCCTGTCGGACTTCCAGATCACCGTGCCCGAGCTTGGCACCATCGCCGCCACCTCGCGCCCCATGGTGATCCTCACCGCCAACGGCACGCGCGACCTTTCGGACGCGCTGAGGCGGCGCTGCCTCTATGTCCACGTCTCCTACCCCTCGCCCGAGGCCGAGCTTGCGATCCTCGCCAGGCGTGCGCCGGGGATCGAGGCCCGCCTCGCCCGCCAGATCGTCGGCGTCGTGCAGGCGCTGAGGCGCGAGGAGCTGGAAAAGAAGCCCGGCGTCGCCGAGATGCTCGACTGGGCTGCGGCGCTCGCGGGCCTCGGCATCAACGACCTCGCGGCCGACCCGGGGGCGGTGCAGGCCAGCCTCGTGTGCCTGCTCAAGACCGCCGCCGACCGCGACGCCGTGCCGCCCGAGGTGCTTGCGCGCCTGATCGGGCGGGCCGCGTGATGCGCCCGACCCGCTTCCCCGCCCGCGCCGCCGGCCCGGCCGAGCGGATCGCGGGCTTCATCGCGCATCTGCGGCTCAACGTGCTCACCGCCGGCCCCGCCGAAACCGCCGGCGCGCTGGCGGCGCTCAGCCATGTCGACGCGCTCGATGCCGGCGAGGTCCGCCTCGCGCTGCGCGCCACGCTCGCACGCGATGCCGACACCTGGGGCCGCTTCGACGACCTGTTCGACGCCTATTGGTTCAACGCCGGGCGCAGCCGCGCGGCCGCGACGCAGACCACCGCGCGGCGCGTCACCCCCGCGCGCCCGGCGCTGTGGCGGGTGCATCTCGACGACGGCGACGGGACCGGGACGACGGATGATGACGCAACCGCCCCCGACACCGGCCCCGACACCGGCGACCGCGAGGCCGAGGGCCGCGACGGCCGCCTGATCGCCACCCGCACCGACGCGCTGGGCCAGCGCGACCTGCGCAGCCTGATGGACCCCGACCTGCTGGCCGCCGCCGAGCGGGTCGCCCGCGACCTCGGCCGGGCGCTGCGCGATCGCCGCTCGCGCCGCCGCCGCGCCGCCAATCGGGGCGCGATGCTCGACATGCGCCGCATCCTGCGCCGCAGCCTCGCGCGCGGGGGGGAGCCGCTCGACCTCGCGCGCCGCCGCAGGCCGGATCGGCCGATGCGGATCGTCGCGCTCTGCGACGTGTCGGGCTCGATGACCGCGCATGCCCGGGTGTTCCTCGCCTTCCTCAAGGGGCTGATCGACGTCGACACCACCGCCGACGCCTATCTGTTCCACACCCGGCTGATGCGCGTGACGCCGGCGATGCGCGACCGCGACACGCTCCGTGCCGCCGCCCGCCTGTCGCTGATGGCCGAGGGCTTCGGCGGCGGCACCAACATCGCGGGCGCGATCGCGGCGTTCAACGCGGGCCATGCCGCCCGCGCAGTAACCCGGCGCACGGTGGTGCTGATCCTGTCGGACGGCTACTGCACCGCGCCGCCCGAACAGCTTTCCGCCGCGCTCGCCCGCCTGCGCCGCCGCGCGGGCCGGATCGTCTGGCTCAACCCGCTGGCGGGCTGGGACCGCCACGCCCCGGTCGCGCGCGGGATGGCGGCGGCACGCCCGCATCTCGACGCGCTGCTGCCCGCCGGCACGATTGCCGCGCTCGCAGCCCTGGAACCCGAATTCGCGAAGCTCTGAAAGGGCCCCGCCATGACCGGCTTCGACATCTTCGACACCATCGAGCGGCTGCGCCGCGCGGGCCGCCCGTTCTGCCTCGCGACCGTGGTGCGCACGGCCGACGTGACCTCGGCCAAGGCGGGCGCGAAGGCCGCGGTGACCGAAGCGGGCGAGATCCTCGGCCATCTGGGCGGGGGCTGCGTGCAGCGCGCGGTCCGCACGGCAGCGGCCCAGGCGCTGGCGTGCGGCCAGACCCGCCTGATCCGGGTGAAACCCGCGGGCAAGGTCGTCGCGATGACCGACGCCGACGGCGTGCAGCTCTACCGCAGCGGCTGTCCCTCGGGCGGCACGGTAGACTTGCTGATCGAGGCCTACAGCCTGCCGCCGCAGCTCGTGATCTTCGGCGCCACGCCGATCGCGCGCGCCATCGCCCAGCATGGCGCGTTGATGGGTTATCGCGTCGCGCTGCCCGAGGGCGCCGCGGCGCCGGCCGAGGTGCACAGCTTCACGCCCGCCGATCTCAGCGCGCTGCAAGCCGAAGATTTTGTCGTCGTGGCCTCGCAGGGACAGGGCGACCTGGCGGCGCTGCGCGCGGCGCTCGACAGCCCCGCTCGCCATGTCTCGATGGTCGCAAGCCGGATCAAGGCGGCAGCACTGACCGACCGTCTGGCCGCCGAGGGCATGGCGCCCGAGCGCCTCGCGCGGCTGAAATCGCCCGCGGGGCTCGACCTCGGCGGCATCGACCCGCACGAGATCGCGGTCTCGGTGATCGCCGAGATCGTGCGCTGGCGCAACGCGCAGGCCGGCGCGGCCCGGGACACCGGCGGCGCGGGCACGCCCCAGGGCTGACCGGCCCCAGCGCCGCCGCACCGCAGGCGCGCACCCCGTCAGGCGCGCGCCCGGCTCACCAGATCAGCCAGCCCAACCCCCCCCAGACCAGCGCCAGCCCCAGAAGCACGCCCCAGGCCCGCCAGATCAGCCCGACCGCCGCGCGGATATCGGCCGCCCGCGCCCGGCTCCGCCCCTGCGGGTTCAGGAAGGGGTCGTCGGTCGGCACCCCGCCATAAAACCGTGGTCCCGCCAGTGCCACGCCCAGCGATGCCGCCATCGCGGCCTCGGGCCAGCCGGCATTGGGGCTGCGATGCAGATCGGCATCGCGCAGCATGACCTCGACCGCCGCACGCCGGCCGCCGACCAGGCAGATCAGCCCGCCGGCCAGCCGCGCCGGCACCCAGTTCAGCAGGTCGTCCAGCCGCGCGGCCGCCCAGCCGAACGCATGATAGCGCGGCGAGAGATGCCCGATCATCGAGTCGGCCGTGTTGACCGCCTTGTAGACGACGATCCCGGGCAGCCCCAGAAGCGCGAACCAGAATGCGGGGGCGACCACGCCGTCCGAGAAGTTCTCGGCCGCGCTCTCGATGGCGGCGCGCGCGACGCCCGCCTCGTCCAGCGTCTCGGGGTCGCGGCCCACGATCATCGCGACCTGCCGCCGGCCCTCGGCCAGCGAGGAGCCGAGCCCGTCAGCCACCCGGCCGACATGCTGGGCGAGGCTTTTCTGTGCCAGCAGGATCGCGGCCAACGCCACCTCGGCCACGCCACCCAGGATGTCGAGCGACAGCACCATCCCGACCGCCGCCGCGCCCGCCACCAGGGCTGCAACCGCCGCCACACCCTTCGCGCGGCGCAGCCGGCCGCGGTTCAACCGCGCGTCGAGCCAGCCCACAGCCCGGCCCATCAGCACCGCCGGGTGCGGCAGCCGGCGCCACAGGACCTCGGGCTCGCCGAAGATCGCGTCGATGATCATCGCCAGCGCCAGCATCACCCCTCCAGCGCGGCGGCAAGGCGCGCCCAGCCCTCGGCCGGCGGCAGGCCGAGGCGCAGCCAGTGCGCCGAATAGGGAAAGATCCGGCTCCAGATCCGCGCGCGCGCAAGCCCAGCCTGCGCGGCGGCGGCATCCGGGGTCTCGAAGGTCGCGAACAACCCGGCCTCGCCCACCAGGCGCCAGCCCGCCCGCTGCCCCAGCGCCACCAGCCGCCGGACATCGCGTGCCACGCGCGCCCGCGTCGCGGCTTGCCAGCCCCGATCCGCCAGCGCCGCAGCCCCCAGCGCCAACGCCGGCCCCGAGACCGCCCAGGGTCCCATCAGGTCCGCAAGGCGCGCCGCGGTCGCGGGCCCGGTGATCGCAAAGCCCAGCCGCACGCCGGCAAGCCCGTAGAACTTGCCGAAGCTGCGCAGGATCACCAGCCCCTCGGCGCCGGCATGGGGGATCAGCGATCGCTCGGGCGTGGCGTCCATGAAGCTCTCGTCGACGACCAGGCGCGGCAGGGCCTCGGCCAGCGTCAGCAGCTCGTGCGTCTCCCAGCACCGCCCGTCGGGGTTGTTGGGGGTCACGATCACGGCCGCGCGGGTGGCGACGCCCGGGCGGGCGGTGACGCGCCAGCCTTCGGCCACGAAGGCGGCGGCGTGCTCGTTGTAGGTGGGTGCCGGGATCGCGACTTCGCCCGCGGGCCCCAGCCGCGGCATCAGGCGGATCAGCGCCGAGGCGCCGGGGGCCGCGACGATCAAGGCCCCTGCGGGCACCGCCCAGGCCGCGCGCGCAGCGTCGATGAGGCGCGCCGTCGCCTCGGCCCCGGGCAACTGCGCCCAGTCGGCGGGCGCGAGACCTGCGACCGGGTAGGGCTCGGGGTTGATGCCGGTCGAAAGGTCAAGCCACTCGGCCGCCTCGCCGCCATAACGCGCGCGCGCCTCAGCCAGATTGCCGCCATGATCGCGCGCCATCGCACTTCCCGCTGTTCAACCGCCCCGGCCCGGGCTAAGTCGCCCGCCATGAACCAGAGCCTTGCCACGGCCGTCAATCCGAAACCCGCGCGGGTGCGCGTGGCGGGGCATTTCGGCGAGCTTGCGCAGGGGCGAACGGCGCCGGGAGGGCCGGTCGCGCTGATCACCCTGCCCTGCCCCGTGCTGGTCACCGAGGTCGCGTTCGCGCCCGCCGGCGGCCTGCTGCGATCGACCGAGCCGGTGTCGGCCAAGGCGCTCGCCGCGGCGGGCGCCACCCTCGCGCGGCTGGGGCAGACCGGCTGGGGGGGCGAAATCGCGATCCGCCGCCCCTGCCCGCCCGGGCTTGGCGCCGGCACCTCGACGGCCGAGACGCTGGGCGCGGTGCGGGCAGTGGCGTGGGCGTTCGACGCGCACCTCGCGCCCGAGGCCGAGGCTGCGCTCTGCCTCGCCGCCGAGGGGGCGGTCGATCCGCTGATGCACCCGGACACGGTGCTGTTCGCCTCGCGCGCGGGGCAGGTGATCCGCCGGCTGCCGCCGTTGCCGGCGCTCGGCGTGATCGGCGGCTTCGCGGGCGAGCCGCGCGCGACCGACCCCGCCGATCGGGATTTCCCGCCGATGGGCGCGGTGTTCGACGAGATCGAGGCCGCGCTGGCGGCGGGGGATGCCGCGCGGCTGGGGCGCGCGGCGACGCGCTCGGCCGCGGCCAATCAGGCGCGCAACCCCAACCCGGCCTGGGCGGCGATGCAGGCTGCGGCCCAGGCGGCCGGGGCGCTGGGGGTCGCGGTCGCCCATACCGGGGCCGCGATTGCCCTGCTGCTGCCGCCGGACCGCGATCCGGCGCCGCTGCGCCCGGTGCTGGCGCGCGCAGGCTTGCGCGACGTGATCGACTGGCGGCTCTGAGCCGGGCTCAGAGCCGGACGTTCTCGGTCGAATAAACGTCGGCGCTGGAAAAGCCGAGTTCATGCAGCACGAACCATGCGGCGACCGACAGCCCCGCGCCGATGATCATGGCCGTGAGGAAAGCCTTCATTTCGTCCTGCTCCTTGCCTCGAGGCCGGCGCCGGACGCGCCGCCCGTGTTGTCCCTGAGATACGCGATCAGATCGCGCCTGTCCTCGGCCCTGGCGATGCGCTGGACCGGCATCTTCGACCCAGGCGTGACGACATCGGGCCCCTCGGCGAACAGGCGGGCGACCGTCTCCTCGGTCCAGACGATCTGCGATCCCTCGAGCGCCGCGGAATAGCTGTAGCCCGCCACCGTCCCCGCCCGGCGGCCGAACAGGCCGTGCAGCGTCGGCCCCGCCTTGCGCCCGCCATCGGGCGTGAGTGTATGGCAGATCGAGCATTTGCGCACGAATTGCCGCTCGCCGTTCGGCATCTCGGACGGGGGGCGGTGGAACGCGCGCACGCCGTCGGCGAACAGCGCGTCGCCGTCGGCATCGACCGGCCACAGCGCCGCCTCGTCGCTGATGCCCCCGGCCAGCACGCGGGCCCCGCCCGGCTCCCAGGCCAGCGCCCAGATCGGTCCGGTCAGCGCCGCGCGGAAGTCGCGCAGGATCGACCAGTCGGCGCTGTCGATCACCATCACATAGCCCTCGCCGTCGCCGACCGCGAGGTATCGCCCCGAGGCGTCGGCCGCGAGCGCCAGGATCGGGCGCCGGTCGGCGGTGAGGTCCGCAATCTGCGCGCCGGTCGCCAGATCGACCGCCCGCACCGCGCCGTCGAGTGCGCCATAGGCGAGCCAGCCCGCGGCCGCATTCAGCACCAGATGGTTCACGCCGAAGCCATGGCTGACGAGGATCGCCTCCTCGGTCCCGCTCGCCACGTCCCAGCGCCGGATCGTGCCGTCGTAGGAGGCGGTGTAGAGCGTCCGGCCATCCGGGCTGAAGGCCGCGTCGTTCACATTGGCGCGGTGGCCGGCAAGAAACCGCGGCGCCCCGCCATCGAGCGGCCACAGGCCCACCAGCCCGTCCCAGCCCGAGGTGGCGGCAAGCCGGCCGTCGGGGCTGGGCTCGACCGCGATCAGCTTGCCCTTGTGCCCCTCGAACCGGTGCAGGACCGTGCCGGTCCCGAGGTCCCACAGGATCATGTCGAAATCGTCGCCGACCGACAGCGCCCGCCCATCGGGCAGGAACGCCGCCGCGTTCGCCGCGGCCTCGTGGCCTTCGAGCCAGCGGACCAACTGGCCGCTCTGCGCGTCCCACAGCCCGACCGAGGTGTCGAAGCTCGCCGTCAGCATCCGGCTGCCGTCGGGCGAGATCGCCACGCCCTTGACCGGGCCGCCATGCCCGGCGAGGCGCAGATACCCGTCGGCCGCCGCGCCGCTGACCGATGCCAGTGTCACCACCGCCGACACAAGCAGCACCCCGGCGCCCGCACGTCCCAGCGCCGCAGCGGCGCACAGGCAGGACAGCGCGGCGTGCAGGCCGCGCGCGGCACACCAAGCCGCGCGTCCCACCGCCCGCCATTGCCTGGACACGGTCGGCACCACGCCGTCTCCGCCGGCCGGCCGCCGGTCACTCGGCCGGCGTTGTCGCGCCGTGATCGCCACGACCGCCGCGGCCTTCGACCTCGTCGACCCACAGGCCATGATGCTCGATCGCCCAGTTGCGGTCGACCATGCCGGTGCCCATGGCGTCGAAGGCGCCCTCCATCCCCAGCGAGCCGATATAGATATGCGCCACGATGATCACGATCATCGCCAGCGCCACGATGGTGTGCCAGACCTGCGCGTATTGCATCTCCTCGAGCATCGTGAGGTCGGTCGGCAGGACAAAGCCGATCAGCGCCCCGACGCCGAGGTCGTTGAGGATCACGAAGGTCTTGGCAAACATCGGGATCTCGTAGGGGAACAGCAGCGAGACGCCCGAAGCCGAGACCGAAACCCCCAGCAGGATCGTACTCCAGAAGATCAGCTTCTGCCCGGCGTTGAACTTGCGCGAGGGCGGATGCACGCCCTTCGAGAACAGCCCGCCGCCCTTCGCCAGCCAGACCAGGTCGATATAGCTGGGGATGTTGTGCCAGACCCACATCACGAAGATCAGCACCAGCCCCAGCATGAAGGGCCAGGCGACATTGTTGTGGACGAACTTGCCCCCTTGGGCGATCGTGGCGAAGGCTTCCTTGCCGATCAGCGGCATCAGAAGTTCCTTGCCATAGAGCAGGTTGAGCCCAGTCAGCGCGAGCAGGATGAACGAGCCCGCCAGCAGCCAGTGGCCAAAGCGTTCGACCGGCTTGAACCGCTCGATCATGACGCCCGAGCGGCCGTGCTCGATGCGGATGCGCCCGCGCAGCAGGTAGAACAGCACCAGCACCACCAGGACGCCGCCCAGCGCATAACTGCCCCACACGAACAGCGGCCCCTTTTCCGAGCGCAGCCATTCCCAGGTGGTGCCGAAGCTCTGGACAAGCTGCCCGGCCTTGGCGTCGGGGATCGTCACCTGCCCCTGCACGCCATGGCGCACCGCCGACCAGATGCTGGCGTCCGAGTTCGGGCCAAGCACCACCAGCGGCGTCTGCGCCCCGGCGGGGTTCGTCGTCTCCACGAGATCGACCTCGCGCGTGACGCCCGGCTCCATCGGCGCGTTGGTCTCGGCATTCGCGGGCGGGCGAACCGAGCCCCCGGCGGTGGTGATCACCGCCGTCTCGGGCGGCCGGACCGAGGACGCGGGCTGTGCCCCAGCCTCGCCGATCAGGACGCTGATCTGGAGCCCGGTAAAGATGAAGATCGCCAGAGCCAGCGCCAGGGCCGATGCGCCGACAATCGTGCCACGCCGTCTCGCGCGCATGACCGATACCCCCTTGTGTCCCAATGACAGTCAGCCCCGTCCCGTAGCTCGACGCGGGACCGTCCAGATCGCCATCTCCGCCGGACGGATCCGGAAACCGGCGCGACCGGCGACGAAGGGGCGGGCCGCACGCAGCCGCCCGCCCCTCCTTTCACACTCCGGGCAGCCGATCAGCTGCCCTTGCGCTCGTAGGCCGTGCCCCAGCCCCAGGC
>JAVVFE010000096.1:0-9561 GCA_032251175.1 Thermohalobaculum sp. | reverse complement strand
CGCGGCCCGCCCCGGATGCCGGAACCGGGTCTTCCCCCGCCCTGCCTGCCCCCGCCCTGCCGTCGCCCGGCACGGCAGATCCGGGCGTCGCAGCCCCGCTGCCGCCCCGGCGCGGGACGGCGGGGGACGCGCAGACCCCCGGCACGGCGGCACAGGTCTCGGGGGTGGCACGGGTGGCAGTCGCGCGGCCGCCGCTGCCCCTGCCCGCCCGCCTGCCGCAGACCAGTCCCGGCCCGCAGCCCGACCAGTTCATCTGCCGCGACCCGCGGCTTGCGGGCGCGGCGATGCCCGCGATCGGCGACCATGGCGCGCCCTGCGGCATCACCGACCCGGTGCGCCTGACGGCGGTTTCGGGAGTGGGGTTCGACACGCCGGCGACGCTCGACTGCCCCACGGCGCGGCGCGTGGCGCACTGGCTGACCGGCGTGGCCGAGCCGCTCGCCCGGCAGCATTTCGGCAGCCCGATCGTCGAGGTCGACGTGATGGGGAGCTATGCCTGCCGCACCCGCAACAACCAGAGCGGCGGGCGGGTGTCCGAGCACGGCCGGGGCCGGGCGATCGATGTCGGCGGCTTCCGGCTGGCCGACGGGCGGCAGATCTCGGTCAAGGCCGACTGGGGGCGCGGCCCCGGCGGGGCGTTCCTGAACGCGCTGCACCGGCAGTCCTGCGGGCTGTTCATGACCGTGCTCGGGCCCGGGGCGGATCGCCACCACCACGACCATTTCCACCTCGACACGGCGCGCCGCAACGGCACGACCTATTGCCGCTGAGGCGGCGTCGAGAGGAGATTACCGGGCGCCCCGCCGGTCGGGGTGACAGTGCGAGCGATTGAACGCGGCACCCGGCATGCTCAAGAACCCGCCAACCGCGAAAGGGTTCCCTGCGGCGGTGCGGCGGGCGCAATCGTGGCACGATCCACCGCACCGTCCTGCCTCATGGCTCAGTGAGCCGCGGGGCGGGGCCGACCGGCACCGGGCCGATCCGCGCCTTGCCCGACCCGAAGCTGACCGTTACATCGAGCGTGCCCGAACGGTTGAACATCGCGACCAGCTCCAGCGCCCCCTCGACCGCGTCGGCGACCTCGGCCCTGAGCGCCCCGGTCGAGCGGGCCAGCGCGACCAGCCGCCGCCAGTCCGACAGCGACAGCGCGATCTCGCCCTCGGCATACCCGGCCGCATCGGCATCGAGCCGCCCGCGCGCCGTGAGCCCCATCCCGTCCCAATCCAGCACGGCGCGGCGGATCACCAGCGTGCGCGCCCCGACGCCACCTTGCTCGATCACCCGGCGGTCGAGCGGGCGGTCGGGCACCACCAGCCCGTCCAGCCTCAGCGCCGTTACCCGCGGCGCCAGCAGGCCGGTGGGGTCGATGCGCCGCATCAGCCCCTCGGGCAGCAGCACCCCCTCGGCGGCCGCCTCGATCTCGTGGGTCTCGGGCGGCTCGCCCGCGATCTCGCGGCGGCGGACCGACAGATCCAGTGTCTCCGCCTCGGCGCGCCAGCCCGACTGCCCGGCAACGACAAGGCCGCGCGCCACCACCCCGCCCTCGCGCAGCCTGAGATCGGTGCCGGGCACCAGCGCCAGCACCGCCTGCATCCGAGTGCTCTCGATGCGCGCGCGCTCGCCCGGCACGGCCAGGGTCTGGGTCGGCGCGAAGATGGCGGTCACATGGGTCGGATCGGTCGCGGGGCGGTCGAGGACCAGCTCGGGCGCGCTCCAGGCCCAGCCGGCCTCGGGGTCGGCCAGCGCGGGGCGGGTGATGCGGGTCAGGAACCGGCCGGGAAAACCGCCGGTGTCGATCGCCGCCGTCTCGGCCTGCCAACCCTCGGCCGCGCGGGCGTCGAACCAGTGCGCGAGTGCCGCCTCCTGCCCGCGCGCGGCGATCAGCCACCAGGCACTCCAGCCCAGGGCGGCAACGATCGTGACGGCGGCGGCGGCCTTCAGCAGGCGGAACATCGGGCGCTCCTTGCGCGGGGATGGCGAGGGTTATACCTCAGAACCGCGGGAGGTGGGCACCACCATGTCGGACGGCGGTTTCTGGGTTTTCGGCTACGGCTCGCTGATGTGGCGGCCGGGGTTCGAGTATCTCGAGCGGCGCAAGGCGCGGCTCACGGGGTATCGGCGCGCCTTCTCGCTGCGCTCGGTCCGCTACCGCGGCACACCCGAGGCGCCGGGGCTGGTGCTGGGGCTCGACTGGGACCCGACTGAGAGCTGCACCGGCATGGCCTTCCGCGTCTGCCCCACGCGCGCCGACGCCGTGCGCACCTATCTGGCCGAGCGCGAACTGGTGACGCGGAGCTATTTCGAGGTGCTCCACCCCGTCAGCTTCGAGGATGGCGCCTCGGCCGAGGCGATCTGCTACATCCTCGACCGCACCCACCCGCAATATTGCGGCGGCCTCAGCCTTGCCGAACAGGCCCGCATCATCGCGCATGCGGTGGGGCCTGCGGGAACCAACCGCGACTACCTGCACAACACCGTCGCCCATCTGGCCGAGCTTGGGGTCGAGGATCGGGCGCTGTGCACGCTCGACCGGATGGTCTGCGAGATCGCCGGGGACCCAGCAGGCCCGCCGCACGCGCGCTCCCAGGCCGACTGAGCCGCACTGCCCGCGCCGTCGGCGGAGGGCGATGGCGGGGTCAGGGGTGCGTGCCGCCGCGCTCAGAACGTGCCGGCCTGCTGCGCCAGATGGTTCGCCACGACCTCGGACCATTCGCCCGAGGCGCGCAGCTCCGCCAGGCCGCGGTCCAGCGTCGCGAGGAATGCCTGCCCGCGGGCATTGCCCTTCGGCGCGACCGCGTGGATCGTGCGCGTCCGGCGCATCAGGGCGATTTCGCTGGCCCGCGCGGCCGACCCGACCTGCGCGAGGCGCGCGTCGAGGTCGGGCCCGCTGGCCACCACCACATCCGCCCGGCCCGCCAGCAGCGCGTCGAAACAGCCGGCCAGCCCGGCCGCGCGCACCAGCCGGATGTTGGGCTCGACCAGCTCCTCGTCGGTCAGATCGCCGGTAAAGCTGCCAGCGGGGCGGCAGATCCGAAGGCCGAAAAGCTGCCCCGGGTCCGAGGCCGCGGCAATTTCGGACCCCGGCGCCACGAACAGGCGGTTCTCGATCTCGATCAGCGGTTGGGAATAGACGAACCCCTCGCACAGCCGGCGCTGGGCCGGCGCAAGCGTCGCGGCACGCGCGCAATCGGGTCGCGTCACGGGAAAGCCGAGGTCGAAGGCGCCGGCAGTCACCGCGTCCTCGGGCGCGCCGCGGGCGTCCTCGAACACCACCTCGTAGCCGACCGCCGAGGGCGCGCGCAGCATGGCGCGCGAGACCAGCTCGGTGACCATGCCGCCCTCGGGCAGGCGCCGGCCGGAATAGGGCGCGGCCTCGGCCAGCACCAGGATGCGGGCGACCGCACCCACTGCGGCGGGGGATGTTGCCGTCGGTTGCGCCCCGGCGCCCGCCCCGGCCGTCGTCGCACCACCGGGCGCGAGGCCCGCCAGCGCGGCCTCGCGCGTCTGGAAGCCGGTGCCGTCGAGGCAGGGGATCAGCAGCCTGTCGCCGATCTCGATCCGGGCGGCCGACGGGATGGCTGAGCGGTTCGCCTCGTAGATCGCCTGGAACCGCCACCCCTCGCCGGGATAGGCGCGCTCGGCGATACGGCTCAGCGTATCTCCCTGCACCACCGTGTAGAACGTCCCGCACGCGATCGGGCCCGCGCCCTGCGCCACGGCCGGGCCGGCCCAGCCGATGGCACCGGCAAGCGCCAAAGCCAGCACGCGCGGGCGCGCGGCAAACCTGCCAAGAGGTCCGTTCATACCCTGCATCCCTCGCGATACTTCACTCGGACAGAGCGGCCATTCCCCATATTCTGCCGCGATTTATACGCATGTCTTAACACATTTTTAACCCCTCGCAAGATCACGGTCCAGCACAATCGCCATCACAGTCCGCGTGATCCGGCGCGGGCGCCGCGTCCACGACGAGCGTGGCGCCCTCGGCGCCGAGCACCCTCAGAAGGCTCCCGGCCGGCGGGGTGACGGCTCCAGCCGCCCCCGACAGGCGCGCGCGCCAGCTCACGCCGTCGATGTCGACCGTGCCGATGCCCGCGCGGAACGGGGCCGAGACGATGGCGCTGCGCCCGACAAGCTGCACCGCGCGGCGGTTGAGCCCGCCCTCGGGCGCATTGTCGCCGCGCCGGCGCGCGCGCAGCCAGGCCCAGCCGGCCATCGCATAGACCAGGGTGGACAGCGCGAAGGTCACGACCTGCGTGGTGCCCGACGTCGCCGGCAGGGCGAACAGCAGGCCGGCCACGGTCAGCGCGCCGAAGGCGAACCAGATCAGGAAATAGGTGAACGTCACCACCTCGATGGCGCCGAGCCCGAGCGCGAGGGCCACCCACCACCAGGGCGAGGCGGCGTCGAGAAAGGCGAAAAGATCGGTCGCGGGCGTCACGCGGCGCTCCACGGGCCGCCCGCGCCCGGCGCCGATGGGGTGGCACCGCCCGTCCCGCCAGCCGTCCCGCCGCCCGCCGGGGCGCCGCCGGCGGGGCGGGACGGCTGGCCGATGGTGCGGGTCAGTTCGGCGATGCCGGCCACCGCCCCGGCGATGCCGCCCGCCTCGATCGGCAGGATCACGACGCGCGAGCTGGGGCTGGCGGCGATGTCGCGCAGGGCCTCGGTGTATTTGGTCGCGACGAAGTAGTTCACCGCCTGGATGTCGCCCTCGGCGATGGCGCGGCTGACCATCTCGGTCGCCTTGGCCTCGGCCTGCGCCAGACGCTCGCGCGCTTCGGCGTCGAGGAAGGCGGCCTCGCGCCGGCCCTCGGCCTCGCGCACCTGGCTCTCGCGCACGCCCTCGGCCTTGAGGATCGCGGACTGCTTGAGCCCCTCGGCCTGGAGCACGTCGGCACGCTTGTCGCGCTCGGCCTTCATCTGGCGGCCCATCGCGGCGACGATGTCGGCGGGCGGCGAGAGGTCCTTGATCTCGACCCGGATGACCTTGACGCCCCAGGGATGCGCCGCCTCGTCAATGATGCCGAGCAGCTTGGAATTGATGGCGTCGCGGTTCGACAGCACGTCGTCGAGGTCCATCGCGCCGATCACCGAGCGGATGTTGGTCATCGACAGGTTCTGCAGCGCGTTCTCGAGGTCGCGCACCTCGTAGGCGGCCTGGGCCGCGTCGATCACCTGGTAGAAGGCCACCGCATCGGCATGGACCATGGCGTTGTCGCGGGTGATGACCTCCTGGCCGTGGATGTCGAGCACGGTCTCCATCATGTTGATCCGGCGCCCGATGCGGTCGATCACCGGCCACAGGAACCGCAGGCCGGGGCCGAGCGTGCGGACGTAGCGGCCGAAGCGTTCGACGGTCCATTCCTCGCCCTGCGGCACGGTGCGCACGGCGCGGCTGATGACGAGGATGGTGAAGACGACAAGGACGATGACGGCGATCTGAAAGACCCCGATACTCTGCTCGATCCCGTTCATGCGGCTTGCTCTCCTGTGGCCCCGGCATCGGCATGGTGCCACGCGACTCTGGCGGGATGAAGGCCGGCTGACAAGTCGCGCGCGCGCCGCGGGTGTGAGAATTCCGGGAGAGCGAGGGGGCGCCTTTCACGCGTGAAACACAGGTTATCGCATTGTATTATCTACGTATTTCAAAGCTTCTGCGCGTGGAGCGCGGCACATTGGGGGACGAGGTTCAGCGGAGAGGCGGTGATCGGCGGCGGCGTGCGGGCGGCGCGGCGGGACAAGGTCTTTCGATCATCGCTGGAACGCTTCACCGCATACTCCATTCGACGGAAATCGGCCGCGAACGCATTCGCTGCTTCGTCAGACTTGCTCATGTCCCCCCCGCTTACGCCAAAATTAAGTGCGGATTTTATGCGTTCTTCGCGAGGATGTCATCGATCGCAGCCGAAACCCACCGAGTGATCAGGGCACGCGCTTCCCACAATTCCATCGGATTTTCATGCGGCTTCTTCTTGTTATTCGGGTGATGTCGTTCTCGCGCATTGGCCGTCTGGGTGAAGCGCGTGATTTCATTTTTCGAGATACCGCCGTTCGGCAGCCCCCGGACCGCCTCATATGCCTTGTAAAGTTCGACCCAACCCGGCTTCCCCTCCAGGTAGCGAAGCGCGCTGCCGATCTCTGGATTCAGCGTTGCGACGCGCATCCAGTCCTGCACTCGGGATGGTGTGGGCGGCGGCTCAATCACGTTGCCTTGCGCATCTGTCACCGTGAGTTTGGCCATGCCGACCCGGGATCGCGCCTCGATCCCTTGCAGTTCAAGGTGATGGCACCTGCGCGGGCTGCCGTTCGGGACAAACTCGACCACAGCGCCATTCGTGACGGGATCGGTATCGGCGTTCTTTGACATCGCTACGTTCAGCGTCCTGAACAACTGCTTGGCGAGTTGGTGCACGTCGCCTCCACTAGCAACCCCGTCAAACGTCGTCGATCGTAAGACCAGATAATCACCTCGCTCGTCCTTGACCTCCTCGACGAATGGATCAAACGGCGGCTTAAGCAGCATTTGCCAAACTTCCTTGTCTGCATCGGCACCGTTGAGCTCAACGCCCCAATGATTGCTCGCTTGATTCATTCATCCTCCTTGTCATTGGACGTGTTTGACAATCTCTCTAAAATTCGTACGACTTTCAAAAAGCATCCGAGCGCGACATAATCAGATGCCGGATTGGCTCAACGATGGCTACGTCGATGCCTCCTGAGACGAGCCGAAAGACTGCTCCTGAACGTTGCGGGCGTTGGCCCTTACTTCAGCAGATGACGATTTCACACCCGGAGGCGCTTTGCGCGTCGGGGACCAAGCGTCAGGTTCCCCCCTAGTCACACTTCGAGTAACCGCAGTCGAGGCAGACCTCGCAGCCCTCGCGCAGGGTGGTGTTGAAGCTGCCGCAGGCCGGGCAGGTCGAGGGGGCGGCGCGGTCCTGGCCGACCGCGACCGCCTCGGCGGCGGGGTCGGTGGCGAGGCCCATGCCCTCGCCGGCGATGAAGCCGGTCTCGACCAGGTGGCGCTCGATCACGCCGCCGATGGCGGCAAGGATCGAGGGGACGTAGCGGCCCTTCATCCAGGCGCCGCCGCGCGGGTCGAACACCGCCTTGAGTTCCTCGACCACGAAGCTGACATCGCCGCCGCGGCGGAACACGGCCGAGATCATCCGGGTCAGCGCCACGGTCCAGGCGTAGTGCTCCATGTTCTTCGAGTTGATGAAGATCTCGAACGGCCGGCGGCGGCCGCCGACGATCACGTCGTTCATGGTGATGTAGATCGCATGCGGGCTGTCGGGCCATTTCAGCTTGTAGGTGAGGCCCTCGAGCGTCTCGGGGCGGCTGAGCGGCTCGGCGATCCAGACGACGTCGCCGGCACGCACCGGGGGCGCCTCGTCAAGCCCGCGCGCCGCGACGGGCGCGGCGCCCGGGCCATCCTCGGCGCCACCCGTGGCTGCGGCCACGGGTGCGGCCGAGACGGCGAGCACCGAGCCGGTGACCGCGTTCGGCCGGTAGGTGGTGCAGCCCTTGCAACCGGACTTCCACGCCGCGAGGTAGACGCCCTCGAACTCGTCGAAGGCGATGTCGGCGGGCAGGTTGATGGTCTTGGAGATCGAGCTGTCGATGTATTTCTGCGCCTCGGCCTGCATCGCCACATGCGCCTCGGGCGCGAGGTCCTGGGCGGTGACGAAGGCGTCGGGCAGGGCGGCGTCGGCGCCCCTGATCTCGCGCCAGCGGGCCAGCGCCGCGTCGACCACCTCCTCCTCGGCGCGGCTGCCGTCGGGCAACAGCACCTTGCGGGTGTAGGAGAGGGCGAACACCGGCTCGATCCCCGAGGACACGTTGCCGGCAAACAGCGAGATCGTCCCGGTGGGCGCGATCGAGGTGAGCAGCGCGTTGCGGATGCCGTGCCGGGCGATGCCCTCGCGGATCTCGCTGGGCAGGCCCGCCACGGTCTCGCCGGCGAGATAGTGGTCGCGGTCGAACAGCGGGAAGGCGCCCTTCTCGCGCGCGAGATCGACCGAGGCCGCATAGGCCGCGTCGCGGATCGCGCGCAGCCAGTCGCCGCTCTGCGCCACCGCCGCGGGCGTGCCGTAGCGCAGGCCGCACATCACCAGCGCATCGGCAAGCCCGGTGACGCCGAGGCCGATGCGGCGCTTGGCCCGGGCCTCGGCCGCCTGCTGCGGCAGGGGGAAGCGCGAGACATCGACCACGTTGTCCATCATGCGCACGGCGGTCGCCACCAGATCGGCAAGCTCGGCGCCGTCGATCGCGGCCGCCGGCGCGAAGGGGTCGCGCACCAGGGCCGCGAGGTTGATCGAGCCCAGCAGGCACGCGCCATAGGGCGGCAGGGGCTGCTCGCCGCAGGGGTTGGTTGCGGCGATCGTCTCGGCATACCACAGGTTGTTGAGCCGGTTGATGCGGTCGATGAAGATCACCCCGGGTTCGGCATAGTCGTAGGTCGCGCGCATGATCCGGTGCCACAGGTCGCGCGCCGGCAGGGTCTTGTAGACGGTGCCCTCGAAGCTGAGATCCCACGGCCCGTCGGCCTCGACTGCCGCCATGAAGGGGTCGGTCGCGAGCACGGAAAGGTTGAACATCCTGAGCCGCGCCGGGTCGCGCTTGGCGTCGATGAACGCCTCGATATCGGGGTGGTCGCAGCGCATCGTCGCCATCATCGCGCCGCGCCGCGAGCCGGCCGACATGATGGTGCGGCACATCGCGTCCCACACGTCCATGAAGCTGAGCGGCCCCGAGGCGTCCGCCCCCACCCCCTTCACCGGCGCGCCGCGCGGGCGCAGGGTGGAGAAGTCGTAGCCGATGCCGCCGCCCTGCTGCATGGTCAGCGCCGCTTCCTTCAGCGACTCGAAGATCCCCGCCATGGTGTCGGGGATGGTGCCCATCACGAAGCAGTTGAACAGCGTCACCATGCGCCCGGTGCCGGCGCCGGCGAGGATGCGCCCGGCCGGCAGGAAGCGGAACCCGTCGAGTGCTGCGCGGAAGCGGGGCTCCCAGGCCGCGGGGTCGGCCTCGACCGCGGCAAGGGCGTGCGCGACGCGGCGGAAGCTGTCGTCGGGGCCGGCATCCACCGCCTCGCCCGCGGGGGTCTTGAAGCGGTATTTCATGTCCCAGATCTGGCGGGCGATCGGGGCCGTGAATGCGGTCATCGGGGCACCTTGTGGCGGCGGGGTCTGGTGGAACATCCTAGGAACGCGGGCGCCAGGGGTCAATCGCCGGCTGCGCCCGCCATGCGGGGCGCGGGCTGTGCCGGCCATGCGGGGGGCCGGCACAGCCCCCGCCCGGGGGCTGCGGGTGTTGCATTCGGCACGCGCCGGGCGGCGGCGAATTTTCGCGCGCCGAAAAGGCATTGTCGGGCGATTCTCGATTCCCTACTGTGCCCGGTGCGGAGGGTGGCCGCGCAAGATCGGGCGAGCGGGGGGCTCCGGGCGGGTGGTGCGAGAACTGACGGGGGGTCTGCCGTGGCTTGTCGCCGGCGCGCTGCTTGCCGCGGCAGCGGCGCGCGCCGAGGCACCGGTCGAGCCGGACCGGCCGTTCCACAAC
>JAVVFE010000095.1:0-9606 GCA_032251175.1 Thermohalobaculum sp. | reverse complement strand
GACGCCCGCGCCGTCGCGCGCCGCCCGGCGGTGCCGCGCAAGATCCTGGCGGCGCTGGCCGCCGGGCTGGGCGTGGGGTTGGCGACGGCGACCGGCTGGGGGCAAGGCCCGATCACGGCCGCGGGGATGGCGGCGCTCGCCTGCCTCGCGCATCTGCTGGCCTTCGGCCTCGATCCGCTGGCGAACAAGGGCATCGACGTGGCCGACGGCGAGGCCGGGCGCGTGGCCGAGGCGCTGGACAAGGCGGACGCGCAACTCGCCCGGATCGCACAGCTTGCCCGCACCATCCGCGACCGCGAGATCGAGGCGCGCATCGAGACGCTGACGACATCGGTGCGCGGGCTGCTGAAACAGATCGAGGCCGATCCGCGCGACCTGCCGCGGGCGCGGCGCTACCTGTCGGTCTACCTGACCGGCGCCGAGGCCGCGACCCACAAATATGCCGAAAGCCACGAGATCCTGGCCGATCCCGCCCTGCGGACGCAGTATCTGGACCTGCTCGGCGATCTCGAGGCGAGCTTCCAGCGCGGCCGTCGCATGCTGATCGAGGACGACCGCACCGATCTCGAGATCGAGATCGAGGTGCTGCGCGACCGGCTGGGGCAGGAGAGCCGCTGAGGTTGCACCGCGTTTCCATCGAACCGTTCCCAGGGAGACATTCGAGATGACCGAGATCGACCGCACCGCCATCGCCGCCGAAGCCGAAGCCATCGCCGCCGTCCGTCTGCCCGAGCCGAAGGCCGAGATCGTCCCCGCCGCGGCGGCCGACCCTGCGCTCCGGGCCGAGATCGATCGGCGCGTGGCCGAACTCGACATGGCCGACACCCAGTCGATCATCAAGTTCGGCTCGGGCGCGCAGGTGCGGCTCACCGAGATCTCGGACCGGATGCTGGAAGGCGTGCGCAACAAGGACACCGGCCCGGCCGGCTCGGCGCTGCGCCAGATGGTCACCACGCTCAGGGGCTTCGACCCCGCCGAGATCGACCCCAACCGCAAGCAGGGCTGGTGGGACCGCCTGCTGGGCCGCACCCGCCCGGTGGCCGAGTTCGTTGCCCGCTACGAGACCGTGCGCGGCCAGATCGACACGGTGACCGAGAGCCTGCTGGAACACGAGACGGTGCTGCTGAAGGACATCAAGTTCCTCGACCGGCTCTACGAGAACACGCTCGATTTCTACGACGAGCTGGCGCTCTACATCGCCGCGGGCGAGGCGAAGATCGGCGACCTCGACGCCGAGACCATCCCGGCGCTGGAAGCCGCGGTGGCCGCGGCGCCCGAGAACGACGCGGTCCTGCGCGCGCAGGAGCTGCGCGACATGCGCGCGGCCCGCGACGAGCTGGAGCGGCGCATCCACGACATGAAGCTCACCCGCCAGGTGACGATGCAGTCGCTGCCCTCGCTCAGGTTGGTGCAGGAGAACGACAAGAGCCTGGTCAACAAGATCAATTCGACGCTGGTCAACACCGTGCCGCTGTGGCGCACGCAGCTTGCCCAGGCGGTCACCATCGTGCGCTCGCGCGAGGCGGCGGGGGTGGTGAAGGAGGCGACCGACCTCACCAACGAGCTGCTGACCCGGAACGCCGAGAACCTGCAGCAGGCCAACCGCGAGATCCGCACCCAGATGGAGCGCGGCGTGTTCGACATCGAGGCGGTGAAGGCGGCCAATGCCAGCCTGATCGCCACGATCGAGGAGAGCCTGAAGATCGCCGACGAGGGCAAGGCCGCCCGCGCCCGCGCCGAGGAGGAGCTGAGGCGGATGGAGGCCGAGCTGAAGGCCACGCTGTCCGCGGCGAAGGCGCGGACGGCTGGCAGCGGGCCTGCCACGGCCTGAGCGCCGCCGCAACGCGCCCCGGCCCGGCAGGCATGGCCGCGCCGGGGCCGGGCGGTGCACATTTACGTTTTCTAAACCATTCCCGGGCCAGGGTCGCGCAGGCTGGTGGAATGAGGGAAGGCGACGGAATGCGCTTCACGGATGCGGTGCTGCGGTGCCTCGGGCAATTCGCGACCTTCTCGGGCCGCTCGGGGCGGCACGAATTCTGGTGGTTCGCGCTGTTCGCAGCGATGGCCGCCCTGGGCCTGATGCTTGCCGCGGACGAGGTGCCCGGGCTCGCCCCGCTGGCGCAGCTCCTGGGCCTCGGCCTCGTGCCGCCGCTCGCCGCGGTCACGGTGCGTCGGCTGCACGACACCGGACTGACCGGCCCGGTCGCGCTCATCGCCCTTGTTCCGGGGGTGGGCACATTTGCGCTGGCGGTGCTTCTGGCCCGTCGGGGCGAGAGCCATGCGAACAGGTTTGGCGACGATCCGCGTTACGTCATCTGGGCAATCGCGGTCTGAGCGCCCGCCGGGTCGCACCTCGCCACCCCGCCGGCGCGACCCGGCCGAATTGCAGAACAGGCAGTCGCCGGACGCGGTCGCCGGGCGACGGCGCGGGCAGGCGCGGACGGGCATCGGTGAGGCGTGCCCGCGCGCGCGATCCCGCCCCGCCCCGTGCGGCGCGCGCACCAGGGACCGGGCGCCAGGGCCGGTCAGCCCGGCCTGAACCGACCCTGGCTCACGCGGACGGGCCTTTGCCGAGCCGTCGGGCGGCGCGTTGGCCGACCGGCGCGCGGGCGATGATCCGGCGCCGGGTCGCGCGGGATGCCTGCCTGCGGCGCGCGCGGGCGATGATCCGGCACGGCGCGGGCCAGTCGCCCGGATCGGCCGCGCCGAACCCCGGCCACGGCGCCGTATCCGCCGGCGTTCCGATCAAACCGGTCGCGAATCTTTCGCGCATCGCGCATACTGCGCTGGAAAAGGACGGATTCCAGCCTGATGCTTCCGATCTGCGTCTCTCATCCGCGGCCATGGCGCCATGACGCGGTGCGTTGGCTCATGACCGGCGCGCTGAGCCTTGCGCTGGCCGGCTGCGCCGGGCAGCCCTCGTCGCGCACCTATCTCGACTACGAGCGCGCGCTGACCGACCTCGGCGACCTGCGCACCGAGACCGCGCCCACCGACGCGCCCTTCACCAACGACGACCTGGTGCGCAATTTCAGCCGCATCGCGCTGCGCCACGAGATCGACATCGAGGAGGCCGGCAGCGAGGGCAACTCGGCGCCGAACGCGCTGCAACGTTGGGAGGGGCCGATCCGCTGGGGCCTGTACGGGCGCGGCGCGGCGCCGGGGGACCACGCCGAGATCAATCGCTTCCTGGGCCGCATCTCGGACATCACCGGGATCGAGGCGGTCGAGGTCGATCGCGACGTCAACCTGATGATCCTGATCACCGACCCGGCCGAGCGCCCGGCCTTCTCGGCGGCGCTGCGGCGGCTCTATCCGGCGCTCGCCGACGGCTTCGACACCTGGCGCGCGTCCGAGCGGGTGGTCTGCATGGCCTCGAACCTGTTCTCGGCGATGGACACCGACGTGATCGTGTTCGGCATGGTGGTGATCGGCTCGGAAGTCACCGGCCTGTTGCGCCGGTCCTGCCTGCACGAGGAAATCGCCCAGGCGCTGGGCCTCGGCAACGACCACCCCGATGTGCGCCCCTCGATCTTCAACGACGACGAGGAGTTCGCGCTGCTGACCGAGCATGACGAGTGGCTGTTGCGCATCCTCTACGACGACCGCCTCGCCCCCGGCATGACCGAGGAGGAGGCGATGCCCGTGGTGCGCGAGATCGTCGAGGAGCTGCGCCCGCCGCGCGGAGCGGACGGGTGACACCGCGCGTGGGCGCGCGGAGCGGCCGGTGGCAGGCGGGCGCGCTTGCCGCCCTCGCCCTCGCGGCGGGCTGCGCGCCCTACCAGGATGGCGCGTCCTGGGCGGGGTATGCGCTGCACCGGCGCGAGGCGGGGGGGCTGCGCACCGATCGCGCGGCGCCCGACCTGCCGTTCGACGAGCGGGTGCTGGAGCGCGACTTCCTCACCGTGGCGCTGGGTGCCGAGCCCAACCCGGTTGGCGCGCAGCCCGGCGAGCGCACGCTCGCCGCCGGCGTGCTGCGCCGCTGGCAGGCGCCGATCCGCTGGACGCTGGCCGACGACAGCCTGACGGCGGCGCGCGACGGGCCGCTGGTCGAGCGCACCCTCACGCGGCTCGCCGCCATCACCGGCCACGACATCGCGCCGGCCGGGGATGAGGCCGCGAACCTCTACGTCTTTTTCCTCAGGCCGCAGGATTACGCCACGATCACCGCAGACCCGCCCGACTGGCCATCGGGGCGCTGGCTCGCGGGCTTCATCGACCGCTTCGGCCGCGCCCCGGACACGCCCTGTGTCGCCACCTTCAGCGCCTCGGGCCCCGACGCGCCGGGCGGGCCGCACCGCATCGCCTTCGCCGTGGTCCTGATCCGCGCCGAACTGCCGGCGAGCCTGGCCGAGGCCTGCATCGAGGAGGAGCTGTCGCAGACCATGGGCCTGCCGAACGACGACCCGGGCGTGCGCCCCTCGATCTTCAACGACGACGAGGAATTCGCGCTGCTGACCCGCCATGACGAGGCGCTGTTGCGCATCCTCTATGACCCCCGGCTGGAACCGGGGATGACCGAGGCCGACCTCGCGCCCCTGCTGCCCCGGGTCGCGGCCGATCACGCGCGCTGAGCCACGCACGCGCCTTGCCCTCGCAGGCGGGCGGCTGCACTCTCCATCGCAACGAGGTTTCGGAGGACGGCGCATGATCTGGGACATGCTGAAGGGCGAGTTCGTCGATGTCATCGACTGGACCGACGACACGCGCGACACCATGGTCTGGCGCTTCCAGCGCCAGGGCAACGCGATCAAGTATGGCGCCAAGCTGACGGTGCGCGAGGGGCAGGCGGCGGTGTTCGTCCACGAGGGGCAGTTGGCGGACGTGTTCCGCCCCGGGCTGTATATGCTCGAGACCAACAACATGCCGGTGATGACCACACTGCAGCACTGGGACCACCTGTTCCAGTCGCCCTTCAAGGCGGAAATCTATTTCGTCTCGACCCGGCGGTTCCAGAACCTGAAATGGGGCACGCGCAACCCGATCATGCTGCGCGACCCGGAATTCGGCCCGGTGCGGCTGCGCGCCTTCGGCACCTATGCGATCCGGGTGTCGGACCCGGGGCTGTTCCTGCGCGAGATCGTCGGCACCGATGGCGAGGTCACCACCGACGAGGTGCAGTTCCAGATCCGCAACGTCATCGTCTCGCGGTTCTCGAACGCGCTGGCCTCGTCGGGCATTCCGGTGCTCGACCTCGCCGCGAACACCGACCAGATGGCCGAGTATCTGCGCGCCCGCATCGCCCCCGAGATCGCGGCGATGGGGATCGAGATGCCCGAACTGCTGGTCGAGAACGTCTCGCTGCCCGAGGCGGTCGAGCAGGCGCTGGACCGGCGGACCTCGATGGGGGTGGTGGGGGACCTGACGAAATACGCCCAGTTCCAGGCCGCCGAGGCGATGCGCGCGGCGGCCGAGAACCCGGCGCAGGGCGGCGCCATGGGGGCCGCGATCGGCGCCGGAATGGGCGTCGCGATGGGCAGCCAGATGGCGAGCGGGCCGTGGGGCCAAGCCCCGGCGGCGCCGTCCGCGCCCCCGCCGCCACCCGCGCCTGAGGTGGTCTGGCACATCGCCGAGGCCGGCCAGACCCGCGGCCCCTACAGCCGCGCCGATCTGGGCCGGATGCAGGCCAAAGGCGGGTTCACCCGCCAGACGATGGTCTGGGCGGCGGGGATGGAGGGCTGGACTGCCGCGGGCGAGGTGGCGGCGTTGGCGCAGCTTTTCACCGTCGCGCCACCGCCCCCGCCGCCCCCCGCCGGCTGAGTGGGCCGGACGCCCCCTGTAGCGCCGGCGGCGACGGCAAGGGTGGCGCGGGGCGCGCGCGCCGACGATCCCGACACGCGGACCGCCCGTGGCATCGAAAGGGCCGGAGACATGCAGGCAGCCGGAGCGCAGGATCGGGGCCAGGCGCTGCCCTGTTCGAACTGCGGCGCGCCGCTGGAATACGCGCCCGGCATCGGCCTGCTGGTCTGCCCGTATTGCGGCACCGAGAACGCGGTCCCCGAGGCCGCGGGCGGCCCGTGGGCGCGCCCGGCCCTGCGCGAGACCGACCTTGCCGCGGCGCTGGCCCAGCGGGCGGGCGATGTCGAGATCGAGGAGACCGAGACCGTCCGCTGCCCGGGCTGCGGCGCCGAGGTCGGGCTCGATGCCGGCACGCTGGCCGACCAGTGCCCGTTCTGCGCGACGCCGCTGTCGCGGCGCGACCTGCACCGCCACCGGCACCCGCGGCCGCAGGGGGTGCTGCCCTTCGCGCTGACCGAGGCCGAGGCGCGGGCGCGGATGAAGGTGTGGCTGGGCGGGCGCTGGTTCGCGCCCTCGGGGCTGCGGCGCTATGCCGAAACCGGCCGCCCGCTGGCCGGGGTCTACCTGCCGCACTACACCTTCGATGCCCGCGGCGCGGCCGAGTATGCGGGCTTTCGCGGCGATGCCTACCACGTCACGCAGATGGTGCCGGTGCGCGGCCGCAAGGGCATGACGATGCGGCCCCGCCAGGTGCGCAAGATCCGCTGGACCCCGGTCGAGGGCCGGGTCGCACGCGCCTTCGACGACGTGCTGGTGCCGGCCTCGGAGACCCTGGGCGAGCTGACCCCGGGGGCCGACACGACCCCGGCCTGGGACCTTCAGGGCCTGAACGCCTATGCGCCGGCCTATCTTGCAGGGTTTCGTGCCGAGGCGCCCTCGCTCGCGCTCGACGAGGGGTTCGCGCGCGCGGGGCGGGCGATGGAGGCGGCGCTGGCCGAGGATGCCCGCGCCCGGATCGGCGGCGACGCCCAGCGCCTGACGCATCTTGCGGCGCGCTTCGAGGGGGCGACCTTCAAGCATGTGCTGCTGCCGGTGTGGCTGGCGGCCTACCGCTATGGCAACAAGCCCTATCGCGTGGTGGTGAACGGGCGCACCGGCGCGGTGACGGGGCAGCAGCCCTATTCGGCCTGGAAGATCGCGCTGGCGGTGGTGGGCGGGCTGATCGTCGCGGGTCTGGTGGCCCTGGCGCTGGCCCGGGGGTGACGGGCCGCGCGCGGGGGCTTTCACGCGTGAAAGCATATTCAACATATTGATATATATGGTATTTTTCAGTTATCCTGATAATTTCAGCCGGCGCGGCGTGGGCGTGGCGTGCGCATCCTGCGCGGGGCAGCTTGCGGCCCGGTCCGGCCGGGTTCGGCCTGCAATCGCTGCGCTGGCGCGGGCCGCAGTGCGGAACAGGGCGGTCCGGGCCTGCGAAAACACGCGCCGCCGGAGCTTTTGCTTCCGCCCGGCTCCGGAAACCGCTTTAGTCTGACCCGCCACCCTGCGCGCCGAGGATCGCGATGACCTACCAGACGCTCCACTACGACCTGACCGACCATGTCGCGACCGTGACGCTGGCGCGGCCCGACAAGATGAACAGCCTGAACCGGACGCTGCGGCTGGAACTGATGGAGGCGCTGGGCCGGGCCGGGCACGAGGGGCGGGCGGTGATCCTGACCGGATCGGGCCGCGCCTTCTGCGCGGGGCAGGATCTGGGCGATGGCGGCAATGCCGCGCAGATCGACCTGGAACGCACGCTGGCCGAGGAATACGAGCCGCTGCTGCGGCTGATCGCGGATTGCCCGGTGCCGACCATCGCGGCGGTGAACGGGGTCGCGGCCGGTGCGGGCGCGAACATCGCGCTGGCCGCCGACATCGTGCTGGCGGCGCGCGGGGCCAGCTTCATCGAGGCGTTCGCCCGCATCGGCCTGATCCCGGACGCGGGCGGCACCTTCTGGCTGCCGCGGCTGGTGGGGCAGGCGCGGGCGATGGCGATGTGCCTGCTGGCCGAGCCGATCGACGCCGAGCGCGCGGCCGAGTGGGGGCTGATCTGGGAGGTGGTGCAGGACGACCTGCTGGACGCCCGCGCCCGGCAGATCGCGACCCGCCTGGCCGCGGGGCCGACGGTGGCCTACCGGCTGACCAAGCAGGCGCTGCGCGCCTCGGCGGCGAACACGCTTGAGGACCAGCTTGCGCTGGAAGCCCGGTTGCAGGGCGAGGCCGGGCGCTCGCGCGATTTCGCCGAAGGGGTGATGGCGTTCCTCGAGAAACGGGCGCCGACCTTCGAGGGGCGCTGAGCGACCCTTTGCCCCTTGATCGCCCGGCCCCCGCCGCGCCACGGTGACGCCATGGACAGACCCTCGCTTGCCACGCGCATCACCGCCGCGCCCCTCGCCTTCGAGCCGGACCGCGCCGCCGATATCATTGCCCGCCTGCCCGGCGCGCTGACCACCGGCGCGACCGGCGAGCTGATCCGCGGTGCGGTGGGGTCGAGCCCCTATCTCGCCCGCCTGACCGGGCGCCACGCTGCCTGGCTGGCGGATGCGGTGGCAGTGGCCCCGGAGGCCGCGCTGGCGGGCCTGCTCGCCGAGGCCCGCGCCGCGGCGGAAGGCGCGGATCAGCGCGCGCTGGGGGTGGCGCTGCGGCTGGCCAAGGCCCGCGCGGCGCTGCTGATCGGGCTGGCCGATCTGGGCGGGGCGTGGGATCTGGGCGCGGTCACCGGCGCGCTGACCGATCTGGCCGATGCGCTGACCGGCATCGCGGCGCGCTGGCTGCTGGCGCAGGAGATCGGCCGCGGGCGGCTGCCGGGCATGACGGTGGAGAGCCTGGCCACGGGCGCCGGTTATGTCGTGCTGGCGATGGGCAAGCACGGCGCGCGCGAGCTGAATTATTCCTCGGACATCGACCTGATCTGCCTGTTCGACCAGGACCAGATCGCACCGGACGAGTTCGGCGACGCCAAGGCGCGCTACATCCATGTGACCCGCGGGCTGGTCAAGCTTTTGTCGGAACAGACCGCCGAGGGCTATGTGTTTCGCACCGACCTGCGACTGCGCCCATCACCCTCGACCACCGCCGTGTGCATGGCGATGGAGGCGGCCGAGCGCTACTACGAATCGGTCGGCCGGACCTGGGAGCGCGCGGCCCACATCAAGGCGCGCCCGATTGCCGGCGACCTGGACGCGGGCGCGGCCTATCTGAAGCGGCTGGTACCGTTCATCTGGCGGCGTCATCTGGATTTCGCGGCGATCGACGATGTCGAGGACCTGCTGCGCAAGATCCGCGAGAAGAAGGGGCGCTTCACGCCGTCCTCGGTTCCGGGGCACGACCTGAAGCTGGGGCCGGGCGGGATCCGCGAGATCGAGTTCTTTGCCCAGACCCGGCAGTTGATCATCGGCGGGCGCGAGCCGGGCTTGCGCGAGCCCACCACGCTGGGCGCGCTGGCGCGGCTGGCCGCGGCCGGGCACATTCCGGCGGCGACCGCCGAGGCGCTGTCGGCCGATTATGTCGCGCACCGCACGCTGGAACACCGGTTGCAGATGATCGAGGACGCGCAGACCCACACCATCCCGGTGCCCGAGCCGGCGCGGGCGCGGCTTGCCGCGCTGGCGGGCTGGGCCGATCGCGAGGCGTTCGAGCGCGACGTGGCCGAGCGCCTCGCCCGGGTGCATGGCACGACGCGGGCGTTCTTCTCGACGCCTGCCCGGGCGCAGGCCGAGGGCGCGGGCGAGATCGACGAGGCGGCGCTGGCGCGCGCCGGCTTTCAGCGCCCCGGCGATGCCTGCCGGATGCTGGAACGCTGGCGCTCGGGCCGGTTGGCGG
>JAVVFE010000094.1:4033-9621 GCA_032251175.1 Thermohalobaculum sp. | reverse complement strand
GATCGCGGGCAGGATCTCGCCATGCAGCGCCTCCAGCACCGGGGCGGTGTGGCGGAAGTGTTCGGGCGTCTCGCGCCACTGGGTCGCAAGCTGGGCGAGCGCCTCAAGCCGTTCCACCGTGTCGCCCTTGGTCCGCCACGGGTCCGTTCCGACCGCATGCAGGAATTTGTGCCGCGGCCCTTCCCAGGGCGCCCCCATGTCGCAGTCGAGCGGGTCGAACGCCTCCGCGTCGATGCCGCAATCCCGCGCCAGCGCCCGGATCAGCGAGGCATTGCCCCCCTTGCCGTCGCCCCGCGGCACGCGCACCAGCGCGATGGCGAGGTCGCGTTCCAGCCCCCCCTCGGGCGCGCGGCCGAAGATGTGCAGGCCGTCGCGGATCTGCGCCTCCTTCAGCTCGCACAGATAGGTGTCGAGCCGGTTCAGCGCCGCGTCCTCGGGCATGTCCGGCGTAATCCCGGCGTCGAGGTCGAGCCGGGCGGCCGACACCAGGCTGCGGATCTCGCGCCGCAGGTGCTCGAGCCGGCGCGGGTCGACGCCCGCGGCCTCGTAGTATTCATCCACCAGCGCCTCGAGCTGCCTCAGCGGCCCGTAGGTCTCGGCCCGCGTCAGCGGCGGCGTCAGGTGGTCGATGATCACCGCCTGCGCCCGGCGCTTGGCCTGCGTGCCCTCGCCGGGATCGTTGACGATGAAGGGGTAGAGATGCGGCATCGGCCCCAGCACCGCCTCGGGGAAACACTCCTCCGACAGCGCCACCGCCTTGCCCGGCAGCCATTCCAGATTGCCGTGCTTGCCCAGATGCACGATGGCGTGGGCGCCGAACGCCTCGCGCAGCCAGGCATAGAAGGCGAGGTAGTTGTGCGGCGGCACGAGGTCCGGGGCGTGGTAGCTTTCCACCGGGTCGATGTTGTAGCCACGCGCGGGCTGGATGCCGACCACAACGTTCCCGAAATCAAGCACCGATAGCGCAAAACCGCCGCCCCGCGCCTCCCCTTCCCCCCGTGCGGAGCAGCGCGCCTCACCTCCCTCTTGTGTGGTGACGCGCGCCTCCCTTCCCCCCCGCGCGGAGGGGCTCGCCTCCCCTCCCCCTCGTGGGGAGGGGATGGGGGAGGGGTCTTCTGCGGGGTCCGCTGTGCCCGCCGCAGGGTCCGCGACGAAGAACGGGTCATCCTCGGGCGCCCCCCAGCGCGCTGTCACCGCCTCCTTCACCGCCCAGGGCAATGCCGCGAAGAAGCGGCGGTAGGCGGCGAGCGACAGCCGCTCGCCCCCCGCCCGCGCCGCCCGGTCGGGCAGCCAGTTGGTCGGCCCCGCCTGGATCCGCGCCATCAGGTCGGCGGCGGTTTCAGGCAGGTTTTCAACCCGATACCCGGCCGCCTTCAGCGCCCCCAGCACGTCCACGCAGCTTTCTGGCGTATCCAGCCCCACGCCGTTCGCCAGCCGCCCGTCGCGGTTGGGATAGTTGGCGAGGATCACCGCCACCCGCCGCTCGGCGCGCCCCGTGCGCCCCAGCCGCGCCCAGTTGGCGGCGAGCTTGGCGGTGAACGCCACCCGGTCGCCGCGCGCGCGGTAGGTGGCGATGCGGCACTCGGTGGCCTCGTCGAAGAACGCCTCGCACTTGAAGCTGACGGCGCGCGCAAGGATGCGGCCGTCGACCTCGGGAAGCGCCACGTTCATCGCGATGTCGCGCGCGGGCAGGCCGGCCTTGCCCTTCTCCCAGGCCTCCTCGGTGCCGCTCGCGAACACCGCCTGCAACACCGGCACGCCGGGGCGGTCGAGCACGGTCGGCGCCTGCTCGCCCGCCTGCGGCGACGAGACGGCAAAGCTGGTGGCGTTCACGATCACCGATGGCGGGGCATCGGCGAACAGGCTTTCGAGCGTGCCCTGGCTCACCGGGTCCTTGAGCGAGGCCACGAACACCGGCAGCGGGTTCAGCCCCTCGGCCAGCAGCGCGCGGGTCAGCCGGTTGACCGGGTGCAGGCCGGCGCCCGCCACCAGCGCGCGGTAGAACACCAGCGGCACGACCGGCGCCGATGGATCGGGCCAGGCCGCGCGCACGGTGTCGAGATCGGCCGTCCCCGCCCCGGGCCAGTAGAGCCCCGCGCGCAACAGCGGTCGCGCCGGGGGCGGCGCCTCGCCCGTCCCGGGCGCCAGCATCCAGCGCGCATGACGCAGAAAGTTGGCCGCGTTCTCGGGCCCGCCTTCGACCAGATAGCCCCACAGCGCCTCGTAGTCCGCGGCCGCCACGGTCGAGACGCGCGACAGCCCCAGATCCGCCTTGTCGTCGCCCGGCAGGGCAGCAAACGCCACCCCGGCCGCGGCAAGGCGCGCGGTGAATTGTTCCAGCCCATAGGACCAGTAGCTCTCGCCCCCCAGCACCCGAGCGATGACGAGGCGCGCCTTGGTCGCCGTCCGGTCGAGGTAGAGGTCGACCGACATCGGGTGCGCAAGATGCAGAAGCGAGGCGAGCCTCAGCCCCGGCGCGGCGTCGCCCAGCTCGGCCCGCGCCTCGGACAGCGCCGCCAGTTCGGTGTCGGCGGCCGAGATCACGACCACCTCGGCCGGGGTCTGGCCGAGATCGACCGCGCCCGACGCATCGGCCTGTCCGGGCTGCGCGAGCAGGAGGTGCATCAGCCCAGCCGCTTTTCCATGAACACGCTCGAGCCGTTCTCGACATAGCACCCGAACGCTCCACGGCGCCGGTAGCCCAGCTTGCCATAAAGCCCCAGCGCCTCGGCGCTCAGCTCGCCCGTTTCGAGCCGGACGATGGTCAGCCCCCGCGCCCGTGCCTCGACCTCGAGTGCGGCGATGATCGCCTGCGCGATCCCGGCGCCGCGCCGCGCGCGGGTGACGAAGATGCGCTTCAGCTCGCCATAACCGTCGCAGACCGCGAGCCCGCCGCAGCCCACCGCCCGCCCGTCCTCGCGCGCCACCAGAAAGAACACCTGCGCCGCCGCAAGCTGGTCGGGCGACAGCGCGTTGCGCACCTCGGGGCGGTAGAGCGCCGACAGCTCCGCTTCGCTCTCGCCCACCATCGCCAGCGCGTCGGCGTCGTGCGGCGCCGCGCGCGTAATATCGTGCGGCGCCGCGCGCGTAATATCGTGCGGCGCCGCGCGCGTAATATCGTGGGGGGCCGCACGCGCGATGCTGGGCACGGGCGCGCTCACGCCGCCACCCGCCCGCGAATCGCGGCCGCAATCGCCCCGCGGTCGAGCCCGGCCTCGCCGATCACCACGAGCCGCGTGGCGCGCGGATCGGCGCCGAACGGGCGGTCGAAATAGGTCTCGACCCGCGGGCCCACGGCCTGCACCACCAGGCGCATCGGCTTGCCCGCGACCGCAACGAACCCCTTGAGGCGCAGGATGTCATGCGCCCGGATCGCCTCGGCCAGCCGGCCGGTCAGGGCGGCGGGGTCGGCGACCTCGCCAAGCTCGAGCACGAAGCTTTCGAACTCGTCATGGCCGTGGTCGTGCGCGTGGTCGTCCTCGTCGTGGTCGTCATCCTCGTCGTCGTCGTGGTGGTGGTGGTGCACCTCGCCCCGGGCGTCGAGATCGCCCTCGGCACCGATGCCCAGCCCCAGCAGCACCTCGGCGCCCAGCCCCTCGGCGGTCGAGCGCACGAAGTGCACGCCCGCCCGCGTCTCGGTCGAAAGCCCCGCGATCAGCGCCGCGATCTCGGCCGCCTCCATCGTGTCGGTCTTTGACACCACCACCATGTCGGCGCAGGCCAGCTGGTCGTCGAACAGTTCCGACAGCGGCGTCTCGTGGTCGAGCCCCTCGTCGGCCGCGCGCTGGCGGTCGACCGCCGCCACGTCATGGGCAAAGCGCCCGTCGCGCACCGCCGGGCCGTCGACCACGGTGATCACGCCATCGACCGTCACGCGGGTGCGGATCTCGGGCCAGGTGAAGGCGCGCACCAGCGGCTGGGGCAGGGCGAGGCCCGAGGTCTCGATGATGATGTGGTCGGGCGGCGAGGCGCGGTCGATCAGCTTGCGCATGGTCGGGATGAAGTCGTCGGCCACCGTGCAGCAGATGCAGCCGTTCGACAGTTCCACGATGTCGTCCGCGGCGCAGACCGCGTCGCCGCAGCCGCGCAGCACCTCGCCATCGACGCCGATGTCGCCGAATTCGTTGATGATCAGCGCGATGCGGCGGCCCTGGTTGCGCGCCAGCAGGTTGCGGATCAGCGTGGTCTTGCCGGCACCCAGAAAGCCGGTGATGACGGTGGCGGGGATCTTGGCGGGCATGTCCGCTCCCTTTTCAGACGGTGATGACGCGCGCGGCGGTGCCCTCGCGGGGCTCCCATCCGGCGCGCTCGAGTTCGGGCTCGTCGTGTTCGGCTTGCGGGTAGCCGACGCACATCAGCGCGACAAGGGTCCAGCCGGCGGGCACGCCCATGTCGCGCGCGGCGCGTGCGGGGTCGAGGATCGAGACCCAGCCCATGCCGATGCCCTCGGCGCGCGCGGCCAGCCACATCTGCATGACCGCGCAAACCACCGAATAGCGCCGCATCTCGGGCATGGTCTGGTGGCCCAGGCCATGGCCCTTGGCGTCGGTTTCGTCGCAGAAGGCGGCGAAGACCCCCGGCGCCTCGCGCAGCCCGGCGAGCTTGAGCCCGGCATAGAGCGTCTGGCGCGCACCCTCGTAGCCCGCCAGCGCCTGCGCGTTCGCCGCCTCGAAATTCGCGACCAGGGCTGCGCGCGCGCCCACACTGTCGACGATGGCAAAGCGCCAGGGTTCCGACAGGCCGACAGAGGGGGCGGTGCCCGCGCCCTCGATCAGCCGCGCCAGCGTGCCGGGCGGCAGCGGGTCGGGCCGGAAGCGGCGCACGTCGCGCCGCCATTGGCACAGGCGGTGGAACTCCGCGCGGAAGGTGTCCGGGAACTCCACCGCCATGCCCTCAGCCCGCCGTCTCGCGCGACCACAGAAGGCCCGCGATCCAGCCCAGCACGACCCAGCCGATCGCCCCCACCACCAGCGCGCGGGCGGCGAAATGCGCCGCCAGTTCGGGGGGCGTGACGCCGGCATAGCCTTCGGGGTGAGGGGCGCCGATCAGGTGCGGGATGGCGAGCAGCACCAGCCCGCCAAAGCGCAGCGGCGACTTGACCGCCGCAAGGACGCCGATGCCGGCAAGCGTGAGCGCCGCTGTCATGAGCCACCACACCTGCCGCGCTTCCAGCGCCGCAGCGCCTGACCCCGGCAGTTCCGGCGCCAGCCCCAGGGCGGGGAAGAACTGCGTCGCGGCAAAGCCCGCGAGGCCCCAGGCCAGCCCCTGCCGGGCGGTGATGCGCACCAGCCCCGCGCCTTCCGCCAGCGCGAAGCCCGCGACCACCACCAGCGCAAAGCCGGTATAGGTCGCCACCGTCGACAGGATCGTCAGCAGCGCCCGGCCGATCCCGCCGGATGCGCCATCGTCGTGCGCATGCCCGTCGTCATGTGCCTGACCGGGTAGATGGTCGTGGCCCGCGCCGCTCGGCGCAAGATCAAGGCCCGCGCCGCTCGGCGCAAGGTCAGGACCCGCGCCGCCCGGCGCAAGGTCGTGCGCCGCCGGCGTGCCGGCAGCGAAATGGGTGAGGGTGCCGCTCTCGTAAAGCT